>JALVRY010000275.1 GCA_027024625.1 Thiotrichaceae bacterium | reverse complement strand
GTAATGGAGAATAAGTCCAAAACAACGGAGCCAGAGAATACTCCAACATCCAAAATTGATACTTCTGTGAGTACAGATACAGCAAATAAAACATCCGAAAAAACGAAAAAACGCACTTCTACTAAAAAACCGTCTAAAGCCACAAAAACACCTGAGACTAAAAAGAGTACAGCTAAAGTAACCTCAAACGGTGGCAAAGAAGATTCCACCAATGTAACGGATAAAAAACCTAAAAAAGAATCAAATAAAAAGGAAGCGACTAAGCCAAGAAAAAAGGCAACGTCAAAACCTACAGATAAAAGTAAAGCAAAAAAATCAAAAACTGTTGCCAATAAAGCAGTAGACGGAACAAAGGCCGAATCAAAGCCCAAAAAATCATCATCTACAGACAGTTTAGCGGCAAAAAAAGAAGGCAATTCCTCTACTGCAAAAAAAGTAGATGTAACAGCACCAGCAACTCCTTCTCATGAAACCACCGTGGAGCAAACGAAGAAAGAAACTCCCTCAGCCCCAAAAGAAGTGACTAAAGCGGCAGAAGCGGAGAAGGAAAAAAAGCCATCTTGGATGCATTAGTGAAACTTTAAAAAGCAATTCACCACAGCTCAAATAATACTTTTATGCATTGTTATATCTCAAAAAGCAGCATGCATAATTGCTATTTACTGCGCTGTTATTTATCGCCAAAAGGAATCTCTACTCTATTTTTTAGAGATTCCTTCTTTGCTACTGAGAGCTTTTCCAAGAAATTTTCACATCAATAAACCGAATATAGATCAATTATTACCCATATTTGTGATAACTCAAGCCACTTTATCTGAATGCCTTCTACATTCATCATCCATTCAGAAACAACCCGTAGAATGCCCATCCAGACAGTTTTGACGGCTAGAGATATACTCAAAATTTAATATTATTTTATTAAGTTGACGAGTCTCACATTGAACAATTATTTTGCTCAATCCCCTGTTTATATCTGAAAAAATGCTATCATTACACCGTACGTTAATCACAGAGAATGCCTAACAATAATTCTAATACTCTCTGACCGATGTCATTTTAGAAATCTCTGAATAATTCGTGTTTTATTTGCTATTGATTACTCATGAATTATAAATTTGAGACTTCTATAGGGTTTCTAGTCAATTACTTTCGATTAGTCGATCAATGGTTTCTATTGACGACTACGGGTTGCAAAGATTTGTCTACGTTTCCAAACATGTACATAGGAGCTTGCCCAAGAATATAAGTCTTAACGTGAAAAAACCAATTAAGCCGGATGTTTCATCAATTTTCGTCGAATGGCTATTCTGTTCGCTGAAAATTATAAAGAAGCCTAGCTAAATTTAATTTTTTCACTATAAACTTATCATTATTCTGAAGCTAGCTCTTCATTAATACTGTACTTGTTCGCATCTAATATACGTTCACCTATTCAAATTTAAGGGTAACTATGAATCAGTTGAATTTTGCCGACGCACGTCATCTCACTGTACGTACAGGCATGGGCGAAGAATGGAATATCATCAAGCAGAGACAAGGGAAGTCTCGCTCAGCAGTCATTAATCAGCTCGTAAAAACTCGAGCTAACTGGACGAAACCAGCGCCAAAACTAGCCGAGTGGGAACAATGGCGTGTGCTATTAAATAAAGGCGATAAAGGAAGAGAAATCGCCCGCAAACGCCTTCGTATGGATAAACAAAACCTACAAGAATGGTGGTTAAACACCATGCTGGAAACTCAGCATCCATTGATAGAACGGATGGTTATGTTCTGGCATAACCACTTTACCTCATCAATGGACAAGGTGAATCAGCCTAGCCTAATCCTCAAGCAAAATCGTTTATTCCGTCAATATGCCTTAGGTAATTTTGGAGAGTTATTGCACAAGGTTGTTGAAGATCCCGCAATGTTGATTTACCTAGACTGCAACGTAAATAGCAATACTGGTGAAGCAAATGAAAACTTTGCTCGCGAACTAATGGAGCTATACACCATTGGTGAGGGACACTACACAGAAAATGATGTTAGGAATGTTGCTAAAGCCTTCACCGGCTGGAGTGTAGATCGTGACAAAAAAACTTATATTTTTAAATCAGATGAGCACTTTGCAAGTACAATCACAGTGCTCGGAAAAACAGGAAAACTAAGCGGTCACGATATCGTTAATCTTTTACTAAAAAGACCAGAAACAGCAACGAATATCGCCAAGAAATTTTGGAAAGAATTTATTAACGATGGCAAACCTGACCCCAAAACAATTAACGCTTGGGCAAGACATTTTCAAGCATCAAACTATGAAATTAGCGAATTATTGAAAGTTGTCCTCAATAGCCAAGCTTTTTGGACACCTAAAAACCGTGGAGCCAAAATAAAATCCCCTGTTGAGCTGCTTGTTGGAACACTGCGTTCTCTGCCGATACACGTTCCAGTGCCCAAGCAAAAAGGTAGCACTCGCAACAAACGGCTAACCGACTTATGCCAAAGCTTAGGACAAAAGCTATTTGTGCCACCTGATCCAGCTGGTTGGCCAGGCGGCAATGATTGGATTGATACTGACACGCTTAGCTCTCGGAAAAATATGCTTGCCAATTTTACCAACTTAGAAAGTAAAAACACCTTGGATAAAATACCCCATATACCCGTGGCAGAGTTATCCCGTTGGTTATTAGCGGCAAAACCAACCAGCGCTTTGCCTAAAGAAACAGATAGCAACCAGAAAAAAATTAACACTCTCGTGCTGGATTCAGCTTATCAATTAACATAGACATCAAAGAATAATAAAAGAGACCTGAACGCCTCCTTGTAACAGAAAAGGGATGATTTCTGAGCAAGGTTTGGAAAAACTAAGGAGATACAATGAACCGCCGTGACTTTATTAAACTTGCAAGCCTAACCCCGCTTGCTGGAATGATGCCCGAGCTATTATCCGCCAATACACAAAAACACAGCACCAACTCAAATGGTAAAATTGTTGTGCTAGTTGAATTGCGTGGCGGTAATGATGCCTTAAACACATTAATCCCTTATGGCGATGAGCATTATCACAAACTACGCCCTACTCTAGCCATTAAAGAAAATGCACTCATCAAACTTCATGACGGAAACGACATGGGTATGCATAAATCGCTACAACCACTACACCGTTATTGGAATAGTGGGCAACTAGCATGGATACAAGGTCTAGGCTACTCTCACCCTAACCGTTCACATTTTCGTTCCAGAGAAATCTGGACAACTGCCTCAGCAGCTAATCAACATCTTAAACAAGGCTGGGTAAGTCAACTATTTACTGGAAACGATAATATCAACGGCGTATCTGTTAGTGAGGCACTGGGTCCACTCGAAGGCAAAGGCACACGGAATCTTCGTATTGGTTCACCAGAAGATTTCCTCAATCGATCAAAACGTATGCACCGAAGCAATATACACAGCAACAACCCAGCCCTAAATCACATATTAAAAACAGAGCGTGAAGTTATCCGCTCTGCTGATGATCTAGCTAAGCGAATCGCAAAAACACGCTCTTATGATGCGCAATTTAGCCATCATGCTCTTGGTAAAAAGCTCTCATCCGTCTCAAGACTAATCGCCAGTGGCATTAATATTCCTGCGTATAAAGTCGGCTTAGATGGCTTTGATACCCACTCAAAGCAACAAGGAAAGCATGAAGGATTGCTTAAAATCTTGGCACAAAACCTTGATGCTTTTGCCAAAACCATGATTCAAGCAGGAAAATGGCAAGATGTTATCTTAGTCACCTATTCTGAATTTGGTCGAAAGGCCAAGGAAAACTCCAGCCAAGGAACCGATCACGGCTTGGCGGCAGCCCATATCATCATGGGTGGAAGTATACACGGTAAAAAGATCTACGGTAAAAGACCTAACCTAGCCCAGCTGAATGGTGGCTCTATGCAGCACACAGAAGACTTTCGATCAGTCTACGCCACCCTTGCTCAACGCTGGTGGCATAAAAGCTCACCGTGGAACTACCCACAAATGCCGTTTGTTTAAGGAAACTCTGATTAAGTCGGGTCGAATTTCCTGAGAGGAAAAATTCGCTCAGTTTTTGATACAAAATCGAGTAATAGTCGCTCTATTGGGAGATTTTATATCAGAAAATGAGCAGATTTTAACCTCAGGAAAACGACTCATGACTTGATCAGAGTTTCCTTAAGGAAGCTTTGATGAGTACAGGTAGCAATGCCTGTACTCATTAATCAGTTCATTTTACCCATAATTTTGTAAACACAAGCCGCGTTTCAATTGGCAATTTCTCTCTATCCTTGTATGCTTCGGTCTCCACAAAAAAAGTAGTACATCTCAGCATATGCAAGACCAATACAATCACAAGACTATCGAACCCAAAGCTCAAGCCTATTGGGAAGAAAACAAATCATTTGAAGTCACTGAAAATCCAGACAAAGAAAAGTTCTACTGCTTATCCATGTTCCCCTACCCGAGTGGCAAGTTACACATGGGACATGTTCGCAATTACACTATTGGCGATGTGATCTCTCGTTTCCAACGTATGCAGGGCAAAAACGTACTTCAACCAATGGGCTGGGATGCCTTTGGTCTACCCGCAGAAAATGCCGCCATTAAAAACAATGTGCCACCCGCCAAATGGACTGATGAAAATATTGCTGATATGCGTGGACAGCTCAAACAAATGGGCTTGGCATATGATTGGACTCGCGAAATAGCAACCTGCAAGCCAGATTATTATCGCTGGGAACAATGGTTTTTCACTAAATTATATGAAAAAGGC
>JALVRY010000274.1 GCA_027024625.1 Thiotrichaceae bacterium | reverse complement strand
CATGAATACTTGCACAGTCTCTTTAGCCTCGCCCGAGACACAAGGTATTTCAATACCTTACAGGCGACACTAAAGTGTCACTTCCAATATTTTGGACTTAATCAGTTTCCTTAATATTAATCCAATCACCTTTGGCAAGCTGGGCAGTAAAACGTGGAGCGTTGGCCTAGCTTGATTTGCTTGATGGGTGTTGAGCAATGGGGGCAGGGTTCTCCTGTCCTGCCGTAGACTTGTAGCGCAACTTGAAAGTAGCCGCTTTGTCCTTCTGCATTGGCGAAGTCTTTTAGTGTTGTGCCACCTTGTTCAATCGATTTTTGTAGGACTTGTTTGATACTGGTGACTAGCTTTTCTATTCGCTTTAATGAAATTCTACCTGCTGCTCGCTTTGGATGAATGCCCGCCATAAAAAGTGATTCACTGGCATAAATATTACCGACTCCGACCACAATATGGGCGTTCATAATAAATACTTTGATACTGACCAGCCTATTTTTTGCCTGCTGGTATAAATACTCCGCGGTGAAGTCATCGCTTAGTGGCTCTGGCCCTAATTTGCAGATGAGTGTGTGGTGTTGCACAGGCTCTTGCGTCCAAAGCACAGCTCCAAAGCGTCTTGGGTCTCGGAGGCGTAGCGTTTTGCCATGTCTGAAATCAATATCAACATGATCATGTTTTTCTGCTTCTGTTCCTATATCAACAATTCGTAAGCTTCCTGACATTCCTAAATGTATAATTGCTGTACCTATAGAAGTGTTGAGTAATAGGTATTTGGCACGCCGTTCTATACTTTTTATTACTTGTCCTTGCATTTGCTGGATAGAGTCAGGTATTAGCCAACGTAATTGGGCTTGGCGGATAAGAATACGACTAACCGTTTGTCCTTCAATATGAGGGGTAATACCGTTTTTTGTTGTTTCAACTTCTGGAAGTTCTGGCATAGTTATTTTTTATGTATATAAATAATATTTTATATGATGCGGGTGCTAGTGTGATGTTACCATGAGTACCTTTCAAATATTGGATATCAATGTGGTTTGAGTCCATTTATTGTAGAACTATTGTGCTAGTCACCACTCTATAAACCTAATCTTAATGATAATAAAGGAGATAATAATAATGAAATGGATTAAGCAAGCCCTAGTGCTATTCTTGTTTGTATTATTCACCCAAACAGCCACGGCTAACAACAGTGCAAAAGACGTGGTTAACTCAGTTAATCAGAAGATTATGCAGTCACTGCGTACCAATAAAGCACGTTATACGGCAAATCCGCAGCAACTTTATTCTCTTGTGCAGAGAGACTTAGTGCCTTTTATTGACTTTGCATCATTTTCTAAATTGATTTTAGGTACACATTGGAAAAAAGCAACACCTGCTCAGCGACAGCGTTTTATGCGAGCATTTCAAGGTATGTTAATGCGAACGTATACAAAGTCATTGTTGGAGTTTACCGACTCAACACTTACGGTTTCTCGTGAGGTGGCAGGTGCGAAACCTAACTATGCCAAAGTCTATGGTGAATTTTCATCAGGTGCAGGAAAGCCGAAGTCTCGTGTTATTTTTGAGATGAAACAAGATGGTGGGCGCTGGAAAGCGTATAACATTACGGTTAATGCGTTCAGTTTGGTTAAGAATTTCAGGACGAGTTTTGGGCGTGAAATTAATCAATTTGGTTTGGATGGTTTAACGCAGCGCTTGGAGAAAAACCAAGTAACTGAGTAAGTTATAGATACAGCGTATTTTATAGCTTTGAAGTGATGATTTAGAGTGATTGCTCTTATGAATCGCCATCAATTATGGTGGCGATAAGTCATAGTCACTACTTTAATAAAGCAAATAAGTGGAAAATTATGAATGCTTATTTGTTAGTGAGCCATTAGTTCTACTTCAAGTTGCTTTAATCTTTCTGGTGTTCCAATATCTTGCCAGTTGCCTTTGTGCAGCACACCGCTTACTTTATTACTATCCATTGCATCGCGTAAAACATATCGAATAGGGCGTTTGCCGTAGCTTAATCCATCGAACAGTTGTGGGTGATAATATGCAATGCCGCTGAAGGTGTATTTTTCTTTTCCTTCACGGTGTAGCTTGCCCTTATCATCGATATGAAAGTCTCCATCAGGATGATGTTTGGGGTTTCGTACAAGAATAAGTTTAGCCAAATCATTATTTGCTAAGTGTATTGGTATGTATTCGTAATCACACCACACGTCGGCACTAATGACTAAAAATGGCTCTTTGCCGAGCAGGGGTAGTGCTTTAATAATACCTCCCGCTGTTTCTAAAGCTCCCTCCTCTTGTTCATTCGAGTATTGAATATTAACTCCCCATTGAGAGCCATCACCTAATGCCTCTGGTATCTGCTCTGCTAAGTAGGCAATATTGATTATAATTTCATTGAAGCCTGCACGTTTTAGTTTCTCAATATGCCAAACAATTAAGGGTTTGCCTCCCACGGGAAGCAGTGGTTTTGGTGTATGGTCGGTTAGTGGTTTCATGCGAGTGCCGTGACCTGCGGCGAGTATCATTGCTTTCATTGGGGAATATCCACTGTGCCAATTTTTGAAGGAATATCAAGCGAATAGAATAGCTCAACTAAGGCTTGTGCCTCAGGGTGTTTTGCTCCAACGGTTAAGACATAGGATAGTGTGAGCGGTAGGTCATTAAGATAATGTTCTTTTCCATCCCTGTGCCAAAGTCTACAAAATATACCAAGCACTTTGATGTGTCGTTGCAGCCCCATAAGGTCAAACCATTGGATAAAGGTTTGATCATCTATATCAGCAAGCAATCCCGCTTGCTTTGCCATATCACGATATTCCAATGCCCAGTGTTCGACTTGTGTATTTGGCCAATAGACATAGCAATCGCGTAGTAAAGAAACTAGGTCATAAGTAATAGAGCCATAGACTGCATCTTGATAATCAATAATGGCTGGGTTGTTTTTATCAATGACCATTAAGTTTCGTGAATGATAATCGCGGTGAACAAAGCCTTTGGGTTGTTCTAATATATTCTTATTCAAATTATTAAAACATTGTTTGATGATCTGCTTTTGTTCATCTGTTAGTTTGATTTCAAGGTGTTTTTCTAAAAACCATTCTGGCATTAACTGCATTTCTTCAGTTAATAGTTTGTCATCATAATTAGCTAACCCAGCAGTATCGGCTTTTTGCATTTTGATTAGGGCTTGCATTGCGTCAGCATAAAGTGAGTTAGCGGAATCTTTTAATTGATCTTGATAGGGGGTTGAGCCTAGATCTTCGAGTATCAGAAACCCCCGTTCTTTTGAGTTGGCAATGATTTGTGGTGCATGTACTCCTGTTGCAAGCAGGCGGTTTGTAATATCAATAAATGGTAGGATGTCTTCTTTATCAGGTGGTGCATCCATTGCAATATAAGTTTTATTATTGTAGCCAATGCGAAAGTAGCGTCGAAAGCTAGCGTCAGCCGATGCAACCTCAATGCTGATTTCCTTCCAGTTGAGGCTATTATTGATCCAATTTTTTAGTGCTTCTAACCGAGTATCTGTTTTCATTGTTTTTTTGTATGGTGAATAGAGGTTTTTATGCTGCCGTCTGAATTGAGCTTGATTTTTCTATAGCCAGGAGTTAATTCAGATGCGGATATGTTTGTTTGCCGGCTATTAAATTGTAAGCAAGTGGATATATTGCCTAAATAACGAATGCCGTTGTGTGTTTCATCAAATTCTTGGTGAATATGACCAAAAATGATGGCTTTAATATTGGAATGCTGCTTGATGATATTCAGAAAGCCCTCTGACTGCTGTAGTCGTATGCTATCCATCCATTCGCTGTGTATTGGGATAGGATGGTGGTGCATGGCAATGAGTACATGGGCATCTGTTTTTAAGAATTCATCAAGTTGAATCAATTGTGCTTTGGATAAGTGTCCATCTGGGCGTTCGGGCTTGCTGGTATCTAAAAATATAATCCGCCAGTTATCTTTATCGATATAGTCTGTGCTATGGATACCATCTGAATTTAAGAATCGCTGCAAATATTCTGGATTATCATGGTTGCCAGCTAAACAATAGATCGGTAGTGAAAATTCTTGTAGTAGTTCTGCTGTTTGCTGATAGTTCTTTTTAGTGGGTTCTTGAGTAATATCGCCTGTTACAATTATCAAATCTGTGTCATTTTCTTGTTTTACATAATGGCTAACTGTTTGAAAGGTTTGATAAGTATTAACGGAGGTTTCAGCAAAATTTAACGTGTCATTTTTAGACTCGAATAGATGTAGGTCGCTTATTTGAATTATTTTCATTGTTTTTAATGAGCGAAGCCCCTTGATTGGGTAATCAGAAGGGGCTTTGTTGTAGTTTGACTAAGACCTCTGAATCCATGACTTCACTGTACCACATTGAAGTCACGGGTTCAGGTAAGAGAGCTAAGTAGGAGTGCACACACATTTAACAATTTACTGGTCTATTTTCGCTATTCAAGCCATTCTCTCAGTCGTGTAGCACGGCTATGCTTCTTCGACAATGAATGAATATCAAAAAATATCCTTCGTAAATTTTGTTAAATTAATTATTCACTCCTACTTATATGTTTATTTAAACCCAAGTTTCTTTAAGATCATCGCAAGTGGGCAAAAGCCAGTAAAAGATGATTGTAGCAAGTTGAAACCAACAAATGCGGTAAGCCAAAGCAAGCCATCGCCAACAATACCAAATTTCACCAATAAAACCGTTACAAGTACAACAGTACCCGCAAATGCCATAATTACGTTATTAAGACTCATTTTTCT
>JALVRY010000273.1 GCA_027024625.1 Thiotrichaceae bacterium | reverse complement strand
ATCTGGATTGTTTAAACGTGTTTTTGCTGCGACTTTCTCTGAGACTAAATCTAGCCAGTATTGATTTGTCGGGGCAAGCAGATAAAAATCTACCTGTATTTCAGTGCATTCTGCAAGTTGGAGTAGGGTATTTAACACCAAAGGTGGCAAAGCACTCGGGGCGAATAGGCTAATTCGTTCAGGTAAATGGTTTGTAGGAATATTTCCAGCTTGTAAGTCGGCAAGGTAAGTTTCTACCATCTGTAATTTATGATGCGCTAGATCTGAGGTAATTGCATTCCACAAGCTTGCCTGCCATTGATTCTCGCCCGTTGCTTGCTCCAACCAATCGGGGCGATAGTATTGGTAGCGGTCAAAGCTATCTGCAATCTTCCCTGCAAGTTGCCAGCGTTTAATGCCTTGAATATCGGCTTGGATATAATGTTTTAATGTAGAAAACTCATCCAAATGAATCAACTCAGGTAAAGCAGAGAAGATTCGCCACTGCAAGCCCGCACGGTTGAGTGGGTCTTGTTCGGGTAAATTGGGCTTATGCTTTTTTAATACTGACCAAAGTAAAGAGGCAGGCAAGGGAAAATGGTAATTGGATTCGACGCCTAGTAGCTGAGCAATATTAATTTGCAACCATTTTTCCATGGCTGAGTTATTAACTGCAATAATTTCGGGTGTTAATGGTGAAGCTAACGGTCTAGCTTTGATATTGCTACTTAGCTGGTAAAGTAAGGCATCTATTTTATTTGATGTATAGAGTGTTAGCATGACTGCTCAAGGCTGGTTTGTGAAACGGTTATTATTACTGAATATACTTTTGCAACAATTAATACAAGCATATTGTTTTCTTCTCAGGAAACTTGATCAGACTTAATCAGAGTCTCTTTAAGTGGATATTATCAAACTTGGGCATATTAACTATTTTTCAAAAAAATATTGCACCATTTATCTTGTGACATAAGCCATATAGGTTTTTTATCAAACAGATAAGAGTAACCATCTTTAATCATTAAACATATTTTTTATGATCATTAAAAATATGAATTATCTCATCGATTAGCACCTGCCTATCGACACATTATAACCTTTGGAGGTAATTCAATATGAAAAATAAAAAAATGTTTAAAAAACTATTACTCCCAATTCTTATCAGCATTAGTATTTCTTCACTAGCTTTTTCTGGTTCTGTATCAGCTGATTGGAAAAACTATGTAACAAGTTATTGGAAGCCATACGGGCATTTTAGCTATATCAGCCATCATTCAAATGATAATAATGACTACGACCAAAATGGCTATGATGGAGAGGGCTACAATGCGGATGGATATGACAAATATGGTTATGATGAGGAAGGATATAATGCCCAAGGTTATGATAAATATGGCTATGATGAGGAGGGTTATGATAAATATGGCTATGATGAGGAGGGTTATGATAAAGATGGGTATAACAGAGAAGGCTATGATGAAGAGGGATATGATAAGGAAGGATATGATAAGGAAGGTTATGATAAAAATGGTTATGATGATAACCATGAATGCAAAGATTGTGATCAGGATGATCAAGAAGATAATAGTGATGATTCACAAGACTATACTAAGCTTTTCTACACCCCTCATTACCTTGTAAAGCAACCTTTATTACGTCAGTTTAAAAAAGATCCATCACGTGATGCGGCCAGCAATAAGCTACCTAATCCCAGAAAAATCAGCAATGTTTTAATGGCTCAAAAGGGTGATGTACCCAACAGAAAAGGACTTAGTGATATGTTCTGGCTATGGGGGCAATTCATTGATCATGATATTGATCTCAGTTTAACTGATAGAAGTAAACCTGCTGATATTCCTCTGCCAGCTAATGAAACAGTATTTACAAATCCGATTCAATTTTTCCGTAGTAAAACCAATGGTACAGAACAGCTAAATGATATTACACCTTATATTGATGGCTCTAATATTTACGGTTCAAGTAAAGAGCTTGAAAAAAAATTACGCACAGGTAAAGACGGAAAATTTATTTTAATTGATAATTATCTGCCGTTAGATGATATTGGCATGTACCTTTCTGGTGATATACGTGTTAACGAAAATATTGCCTTAACCTCTATGCACACAATTTGGGTGCGAGAGCATAACCATGTTGCTGAAAATCTAGCTCAAATGCCATATAAATGGACAGATGAGAAATTATTCTCAGCGGCAAGACGTATTGTTGTTGCTGAAATGCAAGCAATTACCTTTAATGAATTTCTTCCTTTGTTACTTGGCAGTGATACGATAAGCCCATACGAGGGATATGATAAAAACACGTCTCCGCAGATCATGAGTGTATTCTCAACTGCGGCCTATCGTTTTGGTCATACCATGCTCTCCTCGAAACTATGGCGCATAGATGAAAATGATCAAGTTATTCCAGATGGTCATTTACCACTAAAATATGCATTTTTTAACCCTGCTCTTATGTATAAATATGGTATTGATAGCCTGTTCCGTGGTATGTCTGCTAGTACAGCACAAGCTGTTGATCCATTGCTGGTTGATGATATTCGTAATTTACTATTTAAAAATATCCACGATGGCAATAATGAAGAAGGTTTTGATTTAGCCTCTCTCAATATTCAACGTGGTCGAGATCATCAACTTCCTAGCTATAATGCGGTGCGAAACGATCTAGGTTTATCAACTATAAAGAACTTTAGCAGTGATAAATTTAAAACAGGCTATGGAATAAAACTACAAGCGGCCTATGATAATCCTGATCAAATTGATCTATGGGTTGGTGGTTTACTTGAGAAGCATGAAGGTGATTCTTTATTTGGTCCAACTTTTACAAGTATTATCAAATTTCAGTTTGAAAATATCCGTAATGGAGATCCATCGTGGTATGAAAATAATTATTTTTCCGATGATGAACTCAACAATCTGAATAATCTAACATTAAGCGATGTTATTGAGCGAAATACAGGCATCAGTAATTTGCAAGAAGAAATCTTTATTGCTCGTGAGCTAAAGCACAAAGCGCAATTAAAACGTAAAAATCCAATTGCAGCCTCTGAAGGAAAAACACGTGTTTTAGATAGCACAATGCAAAAGGCATTAGATCGTTCTTTTGGTGGAAGTTAAGGAGCTGATTAATCAATGATATGAGAGTTTATATGAATAATTTTATATAAAACTTAATCGGTGGTTTTACTATAGATAATATATTGATTTACAATGAATTTTAAAGAGTCTTAGCATTATCTTTTGGTGAGTAGGAATTATTAAATTGTGTTGAGATAAAACTTGTATTATCTGCTGTAGTGAAATCATGGATGCAGTGTATAACTTGAACCACATACAAATATTTACCCACAAAAAAGCCCGATTAAATCGGGCTTTTTTAAATCAAGAAAATTCAGACTAGCTTATTCAGCGACTGCTTCCTTGATCTTTTTAATTGCATTATTTTCAAGTTGACGAATTCGTTCAGCAGAAACACCGTAACGATCAGCAAGATCTTGTAATGTTTCTTTCTTTTCACATAACCAGCGGCTTGCGAGAATATCTTTACTACGATCATCAAGCTCTGCAAGTGCTTTGTAAAAAAGCTCACGATTGTAACTATCGAGATCCGACAACTCCAAACTATCCGCAGGATCAGTATTGGTTTGATCAACTAAATACTGACTTGGGCTATAAGCACGATCATCGTTTTCAGCGCCTGCTGGCAAATCAAAACCGATGTCTTGACCACTTAGACGTTTTTCCATTTCCAAAACATCTTTGCTGCTGACATTAAGATCCTTTGCGACTGCGTTAACTTCGGCTTGATTCAACCAACCTAAGCGTTTCTTGCTACTACGTAAATTGAAAAATAATTTACGCTGAGATTTAGTTGTCGCAACTTTTACTATCTTCCAGTTACGGATGACATATTCATGAATTTCTGCACGAATCCAATGTACCGCAAATGAAATTAAACGAACACCCACTTCTGGATCAAAGCGTTTTACGGCCTTCATTAAGCCAATATTACCTTCTTGAATTAAATCAGGAATAGGTAAGCCATAGCCAGAGTAACTACGAGCTACTTTTATTACAAAACGTAAATTATGTAATACCAATTTACGAGCTGCATCCAAATCGCCCTCGTTTTTTAAACGAGTTGCAATTTCTTTCTCTTCTTTGGCACTCAATACAGGATACTCATTAATCACTTGTAAAAAGTGATCAAAATCACCCGTTGGAACAGGTAATGTCGAAGTACGAACTGTTAATGCTTTAGTCATTGACTTAATATCTCCTATAAACTACGCCACCATTTTAGCACTCATTGGGTGAGAGTGCTAATACTGTTGGAAGTTCAACCATGTTTATTACAGATAATTAATAATTCGAGGAGATATATTACCATAATTATAGCGGTGTATAAATCAACCAGAATAAGACCATTGCACTCAGTAAGCCCGCTGCTGCACCTTTGATAAAGCATACTTGAGAGCTAGAGGCGTAGCTTGTCACTTTGCTACTGAGTTTATCCAAATATCTGTCTTTTTCTTTAATCACGGCGTCACGTTCTTTCAACATGCCGTCGCGTTCTTGCATACTTTTAGAGAGTATTTCTATTTGTTTATCAAGGTGTTCAATATGTTTTACTTTTTCTTTTATTGTTGTATCTCGTTGTTTTATAACACTTTCTTTTTCTTTGATAAGTAGATCACGGTCTTTGATCACATTATCTCGCACTTGCAATTGAGCATCGCGTTCTTTAATTTGAGAATCACGCTCAAGAATTTGCTGATCACGATTTTGAA
>JALVRY010000272.1 GCA_027024625.1 Thiotrichaceae bacterium | reverse complement strand
CTGTTGTTGCTATTTACGGTTCTTCTGACCCTTCATTCACCCCTCCGTTAAGTAATAATGCTAAGATTGCCTACCTAAGTCTACCGTGTAGTCCCTGTTTTAAACGACAGTGTCCATTAGGTCATTTAGATTGTTTAACTAAATTAAACCCCGAATACATTATTCAGTTAATTGAAAGCACATGATTCTAAATCGCTATTTATTCAAAGAAATATCTACTAGCTTCATGGGGACTTTACTCGTCCTTACCGTTGTAATAGTTGGTAATTCCTTTGTTCATTTATTATCAGATGCTAGCCTAGGTAAATTACCTTCTGATTTACTGGGCGAGTCCTTATTCTATGTTTCAACCATCAATCTCATCCGTTTAATTCCTGTCGCTTTATTAATTTCTATGATGCTGGCATTTAGTCGTTTATATCGCGATTCTGAAGTTACAGCAATGCAAGCTGCAGGGATTAGCCCTTATAGTTTATATAAAGCAATTTTTACTTTTGTTATTCCATTAACACTTATTTTGTCCATGCTAGTGCTATTTGTCAGCCCTTGGGCATCTCATCAAAATAATGAGGTGAAAAGGCAAGTAGACGAAAGACCAGAGGCTGCCGGTATTCCTGTTGGCACATTTAAAACATCTACAACATCTAAGGGAGAATTTACACTTTTAGCCGAAGATATTGATAATAATAAAAGTACTATGCAACGTTTTTTTGCTCATGTTCAAGACGGTAATGATGAAACTATTGTGTGGGGGAAAACTGCTGCTTTATTTATTAATTCTGTTTCCGGCGAACGTGTTTTACAAATAGACAATGGTGTGCGTTACGAATTTCCAGAAGATGGTACAGCTCGTATTACTCGATTTTTGGAGCATGGTATCAGTATGCCATTAAAAGAGAGTCAATCTTCTAGTCGAACAAATAGCCTTTACACATCGGAATTAATAACAAATCCAAACACCGAAAAGTTAGCAGAATTACATTGGCGTATTGCCATTATTATTTCTGCACCCTTAATGGCATTGCTAGCATTACCACTGAGCCACACCAATCCAAGACAAGGTCGCTACAGCAAAGTTGCAATCGGTATTATAATCTATGCAGTTTATGCCAATGCTTTAATCAGCGGCAAAAGTTTACTGGAAGATAATCGCATTAACATTTGGGTAGGTTTATGGTGGGTACACCTCTTATTAGCAGGTGTCATTTATTGGCTCATTCGTCATAAATTTAGTAAAGCAAAATGAAAATATTAGAAGTCTATTTATGGAAGACATTACTCTCCAGTATCGTTATTACATGGTTTGCTTTAGTCAGTTTAGATTCTTTTTTTACCTATCTGGGCGAATTAAGTGATACTGACCCAGATACTCATTATGGTGCTCTACAAGCTCTGATCTATATCGGCTATTTAGTACCACGTAGTCTGTACAACTTCTTTCCAATGGCTGCGCTTATTGGTGCTTTAATGGGGCTGGGACAACTGGCGGCAAGCAGTGAACTTATTGCTATGCGAGCCGCAGGAGTTTCTATCAGAAACATTATGTTTAGCACACTAAAATTAGGCTTAATCATCGCCACCTTTATTTTTATTTTTGGCGAATGGGTCACGCCTGTCGCAGAATTACAAGGCAAAAGTTTTAAACTTGAAAAACAAGATATAGGCCCAGCCTACACTCGTGCGGGTGTTTGGGTAAAAGAAGGTAAAAATATTGTCCATATCAACAATGTTTGGTCAGAAAATAAACTCTCTGGCATTTCTATTTTTCTTGTTGATAAAGATAAAGGCGAGCTAGTTAAAGTAACTAAAGCTAAAAAGGCGTTAAAAAAAGATAATATGTGGAATCTGTATGATGTAAAAGTCATCACCATTCACAAAGATAGAATAGATATAGATATGGATTCTCATAAAGAAATTCCTAATTTAATATCAGATAAATTCATGAAGGTCACATCAGTAGAACCTAGTCACTTATCTATTACAGAATTATCCAGTTATATTCAACATCAAAGTGATAATGACTTAAATACAAAACGTCTAGAACAAGCCTATTGGCAACGCTTCAGCTTACCCTTTTCAACTTTAGCGATGCTAATTATTGCCATGCCTTTTGCTTTTGGATCACAACGTAATGCAGGTGCAGGTCAACGATTATTTGTGGGAATTCTCATTGGTATTGTTTTTATTCTGATTAACCAAGCTGTCAGCAGTATGGGATTGGTTTATGGATTTTCCCCTATTTTTAGCACATTTTCTCCCCTATTACTCTTCCTGACGATAGGGCTAGTGATGTTAAAACGGGTCAGGTAAGTAGGAGTGCATGCAGAACTTATTCATCAATATGAGAACTTCACACAAAAGGTTTCAATATGTTCTTTTTGCTAAGTTTAACCTGAATCCGTGACTTCACTACGGCAGATAGCACAAGCTATTGAAGTCATGGATTCAGGTTTAAAGCTAAACGTGGTAATACTCTCGATACCATCGCACAAAGTTTCCAACACCTTCTTCAACACTCATCGAGGGATGGTAATCCACATCATTGACTAAATCAGTTACATCGGCATAAGTTTCTAATACATCACCTGCTTGTAGCGGTAACATATTTTTCTTTGCTTCTTTACCCACATGTTTCTCAATCGCAGCAATATAGTCCATGAGTTTAATCGGCTTTTGATTACCAATATTATAGATACGCCAAGGGGCGGTGCTGCTAGATGGATCTGGGTTCTTGCCATCCCAATCAGGGTTAGGTTGAGCAGGATGGTCTAGTACTCGTACCACACCTTCAACAATATCATCAATATAGGTAAAATCACGACGATGTTTACCATAATTGAACACATCTATTGGCTTATCCTCAAGAATTGCTTTGGTAAACTTAAATAATGCCATATCTGGTCTCGTCCAAGGGCCATAGACCGTGAAAAAACGTAAACCTGTAGTAGGTAGACCATAAAGGTGTGAATAGGTGTGAGCCATTAATTCATTACTTTTCTTCGATGCCGCATAAAGTGACATAGGATGATCTACATTATGATGCACTGAATATGGTATAGTTCGATTAGCCCCATAAACGGAACTTGATGATGCATAAACAAAGTGTTTCACATCATTATGACGACACCCTTCTAGCAAATGAGCATAGCCCGTGATATTGCTTTCTACATAAGCTAATGGATTTTCAATTGAATAACGAACACCAGCTTGTGCAGCTAAATTAATAACTGCATCAAATTTTTCTTCAGCGAAAAGCTCTTCAATCCCAGTTCTATCCGCTAAATCTAATTTGATATAGCGAAATAATGCATTGGGATCATTGCTTGCTATTCGAGCTAAACGTGCTTCTTTTAGTGAGACATCATAATAATCATTCAGGTTATCGATTCCTACGACACTATCGCCGCGAGCAATTAACACCTCTGATAATTTAGATCCAATAAATCCTGCTGCACCTGTGACTAATACTTTCATGTGTTGTCCTTAAAATTAACTGTCACTCATTAATAAATTAGCCACTTGCTTATATTTATCTGCGGTTTTTTGAACAACTTCAGCAGGGAGTTCTGGTCCCGGTGCTTGTTTGTTCCAATCCAAAGTGTCTAAATAATCTCTTACAATCTGCTTATCAAATGAAGCTGGACTTGATCCTGCCTTATAATTTTCTACATACCAAAAACGAGAAGAATCAGGGGTTAAAACTTCATCAATTAAAACCAGTTGTTCATTTTCATCTAAACCAAATTCAAATTTAGTATCAGCAATAATAATCCCCTTTTGTAAAGCATAATCAGCAGCTTCGTTATAAAGTTGTAAACTGACATGTTTGACTTGTTCTGCTAGTTCTTTACCAATTAAATCTTTCATCTCAGCAAATGAGATATTTTCATCATGATTACCAGCTGAGGCTTTACTTGATGGTGTAAATAAAGGTTCTGCTAATTTATCTGCCATTCTTAAATTATCAGGAAGCTTTATGCCACAAACTTTTCCTGTTGCTTGGTAATCTTTCCAACCTGAACCAATAAGATAACCTCTAACAATGGCCTCTATAGGTAGAGGTTTTAGCTTTTTTACAACGATAGCACGACCCTGTAAATATGTTCTTTCTTCAGATGTAATATTTATATCGTCGAGCGTTAGTTTGCTTAGTTGATTTGGAATGATATGGGCTAGTTTCTTAAACCAAAAGTTAGCAAGTTCTGTTAATACCTGCCCTTTACCTTTTATAGCTGTGGGTAATATGACATCAAAAGCAGATAGACGATCCGTTGTTACAATTAACATGTGCTTATCATCTACATCGTAAATATCACGAACTTTTCCTTGGTTAATCAATGGTAATGATTGTATGGAGGCTGTATTTTTTTGTTTCATCTTATTTTTCGAAAAAGGATTGATGATAAATAATAAAGAATTTTCATATAAAATAGTAGTAATAATAAGCTAAGGTTTTTATTGTGAGTATCTATAAATTCTATTGTTATTTTAATAACTTATATAATTTTTAGTGTTAGAGTAAGTACATTATAAAATCATTACTGATTGTGTGTAGCCTGTGGATAGTTTCAGCTAATATTTTTATCCACAGCTTATTCTTAGATAGTACAATTGATATACCTGAGTTATCATTTTTATAAGTTATTGATTTTTATTTGTTTATCTTGATCTCTATTGATGGCTGAAAAGCTAAATAGACTAATTTTTCTTATTTTCAAATAAGTTGATATACTTCGCTGTTTTATTGATGGCTGATATATTATGTCTCAAGCACTTGTTGGTGTCGTGATGGGGAGCA
>JALVRY010000271.1 GCA_027024625.1 Thiotrichaceae bacterium | reverse complement strand
GGCGATGTCAGTGTACGCATGCGAAAATTATTGAAAGATCGCGGGCATAAAAAGCTTAATTTAGTTACCAAAGCATCAATGATGTTCTTAAATACCAAAGACCCTAGAACCATCAAATTAGCTAGGTTTGGCATGATTGATTTCGGCTTTAGAGCACAGGCATTAGGCTATAAAACCTTTAAGTCTCTTGGTTTACTTGGAAAAAATAAACACCCAGCATTAACTATCGGCAAAGCTCCAATCAAAGAACAAATCATTGAATTTGTTAAAAAACCATTACCAAATGATGTGCCTACAAAAACAACTCGGGCAATATTAGGCTTGGAGGATGACAAAGTTATTCCCATACTGCGTGACACAGAAAAAGTAACGAAAGACAGTGATGCCGTTTTTTACTTCCCCGGTTGCGGCTCTGAGCGATTATTTAGTCAGGTTGGTTTGGCTACATTAGCAATGTTGCATGAGATTGGGACAACAACCGTATTACCACCTGGCTACCTTTGCTGTGGTTATCCTCAAAATGCAGGGGGGGATACTGAAAAAGCCTCACAAATATCAACAGATAACCGTGTGCTGTTTCACCGTGTTGCTCAGGCATTAAGTTATCTCAATATTAAGACCGTTATTGTCTCCTGCGGCACCTGTATGGATCAATTATTAAAATATGAATTCCAACGTATTTTCCCTGATTGCCGCCTATTGGATATTCACGAATACCTAATGGAAAAAGGTGTGAAAATGGAAGGTATTGAGGGGCAGCAGTACCTTTATCATGAACCTTGCCATACCCCCATGAAAATTCATAATCCTATTACGGTAGCAAAAGAGTTATTAGGAAACGAGGATGTCGCAGTGTCCGATAGATGCTGTGGTGAAGCGGGTACATTTGCGGTAAGCCGACCTGATATTTCTAGCCAGTTACGCTTCCGCAAAGAGAATGAGCTAAAGAAAGGTATTAAAGCCTTTACAGGTGAAGAGAAGGTCAAGAAGGGCAATGTAAAAATGCTGACTTCCTGCCCTGCTTGCCAGCAAGGTTTATCCCGCTATCAAGATTCTACAGGATTAGACACTGATTATATTGTTGTAGAGCTTGCTAATAATGTCTTAGGTAATAAGTGGCAGAAACGCTTTATCGATAAAGCAATTAATGGTGGGATTGAGAAAGTACTTTTGTAGTCCTTATTAAGGGAGCTGATTAAGTAGCTAACTCGGCTTTTCCTGCTCCTAGCTTATATATCGCAATAATCAACGGTATATAGGCTATTCCTAACCACCACCAACTTTCTAATGGATAGTAAGAACACAACCAAGCTAAGGGAAATAAGTAAAGTACATTGATTGCAATGACTAATAAAGTCACTTTAGCGTGTGATTGCCAACGCCGAGCCAGTATTTGATAAGCATGTGTGCGATGGGCTTCAAGAAAATTTTGCCCTGTTACGATACGGCGGATCAAAGTAATTGTGGCATCAACAACAAATATTGCCGCTAAAATTGCCCATGCTTGATAATTTAGCCAGCCGATACTCAGAGTCATCAACGCAAAAAATAAAATCATAAAGGCCAAAAAGGTGCTGCCCACATCACCCATAAATATCTTTGCAGGTGCCCAATTATGAACAAGAAAACCCAAAGTTGCTGTTGCTAAACAGACCATCCAAAGCCACACTGAAGTTTCTGAAGCCTCGCTATAAAAACTTGCACTCAATATAGCTGCCGCACCCAACATAAAGATTGCTTGAGTGGCAGCAATGCCGTCAATACCATCCATAAAATTAAATAAATTGATCCACCAAGTACCAGCAAACACAACCAGTGCTACTGTTATGGCAAAGGGGAAAATCAGAATATTGGGAATATCAGGAAGTGGGAGACGCGAAAGACCGAGAAATAAAACAAGACAGACACTAGCATGAACAGATAAACGCAATGTCACAGGAAGATGTAAAATATCATCAACTAAACCAACAACAGCGACTAAAAGGAATAGACCAACCACACCCCAAAACGAGCTGTAATGAAAATCATCATTCCATACTAACCAAAGGCTGATTAACAGGCAGCTAGCAACAATCCCTAGGCCACCACCATGAGGCGTTATATCACTATGAGAGGATCGATGATTTGGCTGATGAACAAGTTTACAACTGCTAGAATAACGACGTACCAATGCAGTGAATAGCCAAGCAAAGAAAAATGCGAGAATAGATGGAATCATTAATGAATGTAAACCGCCGAAGCAATTAAAAAATTGTCGCCGATAATACACGTTAATTCATGTTGTTACATCTTTTAACTTAGGATTAAATGATCGAGGAGTAAAATTAAAATCCCGAGTGGCATCACCATGATCAAAAACTAAGTCATGACTCATTCGTTCTGCCATAGAAATCGACCAATGACGATAGCGGGGCAATATCTGTAGAGGAATTAATGCCAAGCTAAAAAAAAACAAAGGAATTTTAATTATTCGTGGCTGACGCTTTAATGCAGCAAATATCCGTTGAACCATTACTTTATAAGGCAATGTTTCAGCACCAGAAATATTGTAGGCACGGTTTATATTTTTTGGTAATTGCAACACGTCCACACAAGCTTTGGCAACATCATCTGCGTGTATAGGTTGACGTAAACCCATTGCTTTACCCCATAAAGGAAAAAAACCAAATCGCAGGATAAAACGTGCAATTTCTGAAATATTCTGGTCCTTGCCATAGCCATAAATTAAGGTTGGGCGTAGCACACAGTGACTAACACCATTATCACTCGCCCATCTCTCTAATGTTAATTCACCTTTTTGCAACAAAGATACAACATTTTTTTCATATTCATCTGACGATTCTAACTTAGTAAAGATGCTGGTAGATGACAGTGCAACTATGCGTTTAGCACCACATGACATTAAGCTTGGTAAGTAATTAGGCAATACCCAAATAGGAGCAACGCAAATCCAATACGATATTCTCCCCTGCCAGTCTGAAATTTTATCAATAAGCGACCATTGTATCGCTTTATTTTCACTTTGGTGATGACGACGTGAGAAGGCAACCACCTGATACCCCCGCTCCACTAAATACGACAATACAGGTGAACCCACCAAACTAGACGCGCCTATAACTCCTACGATTTTATCACTAGATTCCATAGCAACTTAGGCCAAAATTCTTTTCACAGTAATAACACTGGCAAGTAAAGTAAAACGAAACCAAATACCTAGCGACACCAACCACATTAAAGGACCGGGGTAGTTTTTGCTAAGGAACTTACGGTAGAAACGTAACATACCACGATGTTTGTGCCACTCCACCCATACTGGACGACGTTGACTACAGCTTCCTTTATGGTGAATGATGATTGCATCAGGTACAAAAACAATACGGTATGAGGCAAGACGAAAACGCTGACACCAATCTAAATCTTCAACATGTAAAAAGTAATCCTCATCCCATAATCCTACTTTTTCAATGGCTTCCTTTGTTGTCAACATACAAGCCCCAGAAATCGCTTCTACATCCAACGGTTTATTTGGTAGGGGTTGCTTATTCAAA
This sequence comes from Thiotrichaceae bacterium, assembly GCA_027024625.1. Taxonomy (GTDB): domain Bacteria; phylum Pseudomonadota; class Gammaproteobacteria; order Thiotrichales; family Thiotrichaceae; genus S015-18. Next base: position 10,352 of record JALVRY010000271.1, on the reverse strand, counting down.
TGTAGATCAAAGAAAACTGCTGGCCACCACTTGCCAAGATGATGTAAGCCTGATGCTCGGACAAACAACCGCCATGGCGTTGGCATTGCTCGTCGCCCTCCACCCTGCTCTGTACCATCATCATTAAGTAGTAATCCACCCACCATACCAATGTCTTGTTCAGAATCTAAAACTTCAATTAATCGTTGTAAATCAGCCGATTGAATCGTCGCATCAGGATTCAAAAATAATAGATGTGATGCAGAAGAGGCGGCAATACCTTGATTACACGCAGCAGAGAATCCTTTATTTTCTGTATTTTTTATGATGTTTAAGCGCTCAGACGGAAATATATCTAATAAGCTCAAACTTTCATCAGATGAGCCATTATCAACCACAATAATACGTGTGTTGGATGATTTTAGTACAGAAGCGACAGCCTCCTTCAATAATCCACCGGCATTATAGTTAACGATAATGACATCACAGCTAGGATTCATGACGCTAGCTTTCCTGTACGTCTAAGAAGACCATCTCTAATCCCTCTTATCATCATGCTAAAATTCTGCCAACGTGGGCCTTTGAATAGAGAAAAAAAGAAAAAACGCTGAATTAAGCGTATTAGATCCCCGCCAATCCAACGCCATGATGTATAGGATTTTTGATACAGCAAGATACTATTTCGCAGTACATAGTATTGACGATAGGGGTGATGCACCGAGACTTGTCGTCGCCGACCGAGTAGATTCACATCAACGCGTGATTCACCTAAATCATGTTGCATAACGGCATGGCAAGCACCAATAATTTGATAATTGCGTGAGTGAGCACGTAAACACCAATCGGTATCTACATGATCAATAAATAGCTCTTCATCCATACCACCTATCGCTTCTATACAAGACATACGAATTAAGCAACCTGAAGCAATAACAAAAGCACAAGGAATAAAATTCTGTTTTGTATCACAGGTTACGCGAGAAAAGTGCAAGCGATTAAAGATCACAAAACCCGACAAACTATTATCAATCGGATTATGGTAACGTGGGCCAACGGCAGCGACGTTAACACCTTCTGCAATCGCATCACTTTCTGCTGATAGCAAAGCAACAACCATATCATCCCTTGGGACACTATCTTGATCACATAATAGGACATGGCTAGCTGCATGTTGTTTTGCCCATTCCATACCTACATTTTGTGCTTTGCCAATACCGTCATTTTTATCAAGCGTGATACATGATACGTTCTTATGATTATCTGCTAACCAATCACTGACCGAAGTATCAGAAGCATTATCAACAACAACAATATGAGCAACTTGAGTTTGCAGTGCTGTCAATAATTCAGTAAGCGCCTTAAAGCTGGGTTGATACGTTACAACAATTGCGGTAACGGCATGCTTAGCTTCACTCACTTAAACCATCCTCTAGGGTATCAACCCTTGGTGGCCAAGCGTAAGAAAAGTCTTCATAGTTAAATGTTAAATTTGGACTATAAGCGGGGTCATGTTCCAACCAGTTTCCCCACTTTTCCTTCATATATTCAACTTCTGAATTAAATCGAGCTTGTTTTTCTGGTGTATCTTCCTCACCCCGCGTTGCTGACTCGTGATGATACAATTCAGCATGGGGTGTCCATACATTCCAATAACCTGCTTTACGCACCTTTAGGCAAAAATCAACATCGTTAAAGGCAATTTTCAGATCATCTTCATTAAGTCCACCGACCTCTTGATAAATACTTTTCTCAATAAGCAAGCAAGCTGCCGTTACTGCAGAATAATTTGATACCAAATCTAAACGACCAAAATATCCAGGGTTTCCCTTTGGAAACTGTGCGTGTGAGTGCCCAGCACAGCCGCCTAAGCCAAGCACCACGCCACCGTGTTGCAAGGTATTATCGGGATACCATAACTTAGCCCCAACAGCTCCAATTTCTGGTCGTAAAGCATGGCTCACCATTTCTGTTAGCCAATCAGCTGAGATCACTTCAATATCATTATTAATTAAACCGATAACACTTCCCTTTGCTAATTCTACCGCTCCATTATTGAGCTGAGAATAGTTAAAGGGTCGATCATCACGGTGAATTGTAATCTCTGAATTTGTATTCAGTGACTCAAAATATTCTAATGTGGCTGGATCACCAGAACCATTATCAACAATAATAATTTCATAATTGGGATAGGTAGTTTTCTCTAAAATGCTGTCAATACATTGCTTAATTAACGCCAAGCCATTACGAGTTGGGATAATTAAGCTAACTAAAGGTAATTCTGCGGGTAAAGCATAATTAACACGATATCCAAAGCGAACTGGCTCAATATCAACCTTAATTTCTTGACGTTCAAAGTGTTCCATCAAAGCATTTTGACCGACTGCAATCACATACGGTTTAGCACTCATCGACTGTGAGGTACTCTCATCATGGGAACGCCAGTGATAAAGGACATGTGGGATATGATGAATCTGTGAGTTATCCAACTTTTCAATACAGCGTAAAACAAGATCATAATCTTGCGAGCCTTCAAAGCCTATTCTGAAACCATCCACTTCTTTTATTAGCTTTGTTTCAAACACACCAAGATGGCTAAACATATTGTAGGAGTGGAAAAGATCAGGATTCCAATCGCTTTTAAAATATGGTGCATAGCGATTTCCTAGTTGATCAATTTTATCTTCATCCGAATAGATCAATCGAATATCAGCATGTTTATTTATCGCATCAGCAACCCAGTACAAAGCGTGTTTGGGTAAAAGGTCATCATGATCCATTAAGGCAACCCAATCACCTGCGACTAGTTCAATTGCACTGTTAGTTGCGGCAGAAATATGCCCATTTTCCTTTCGAAAAATGACTTTAATACGCGGGTCATCTTGTGCAAACTTTTCGAGTATTGGACGAATCGACGTATCACTTGATAAGTCATCTGCAATACATAATTCCCAGTTTGTGTAGAGTTGCTTTTGTACTGACTCTATTGCTTCCACTAACCAAGCAGGATTAGGGTTATAAGTTGGCATAACAACGGATATAAGCGGCTGTTCAGAAAAACTATCAATACGCTGACGTATTACTGCCCGCTTGTCGTCATTTAGCGTATCGTAGTATTCAATCCACTTCTTATAATTAGTGCGATTACCAAAGAATATAGAAATTGATTGTTTTATCCCCTTCATTCCTTGCTTTCTAAAAACAAAGTAAATTTTGCCAAGCAAGCCGTTAATTCCACCACTAATACGAATAGCACTTTGCACTAGTGAGATAACATGCTGAATACGCATTATTTGATGTTTTAGAAACGACTTCATGTTTAGCCTTTTATTTTTCTTAGAATTGGCATAATTGCACGTAGTGGCCTGGTGAGTTTCCAGCTGAGAGAATTCATCATAAGCTTATTCACATCTTGAGTCTGAATTAGCTCATTTTTTAGTGTCGTAATATGAGAAGCAGGTAACAAGGTATTGAATGTTCGGATGGAAAAGCTCTGATAATCTTCAAGCGTTAAACCAACACCCCCTGTAGCAAGTGTCTGAATCTTACCTTCTAACTGGACGAAACTTGCTAGCTCTTCATCCGTCATTGTTATCTGTCTTGATGCTAACACTGCCTTGATCAAGCTTCCTACATGTACTGGTGTTTCAGCTTTAGGCTCAGCACATATACCCAAGGATTGAAGAGAGCTTAACAAGGATCTAAATATCATAAACCGAGTGCTAAGTTTATTTTGGTAATTCCATTCTAAATCAATAAAGTGAGGCTGTTTGTTCTCCATACAAAATAAATTTCTCGGCATTGCATCAAGCAATACACCATCAATATCACTCTCTAATGATACTTCTTTCCCAAATAGCTGAGCCTGCTTTTGTAACGCTTCCCACCAGTAATCCCACCAAGTTGCAATATCATCAACAGACCAATCTGGTGTCGTCATAATATCCAACAACTTATCCTGCCAAGACTTGCCGACAATATAGTTTTGAATATCTAAAACTTGCTCAAGATCTCCTGTAGATTGTGTAGTATTTGGATATAAGTTTTTTTGTTGTGCTGTGATTTCACCTGCTTCGGTCGCATTGAACATAACCTGCTTCGAGAATTCAGGCTTTCGTTCAACCGCATAATGCATTGCATAATATGCTGGAAAATCTGTAATTTCACGGCGAGACGCAAGTAAAACAAAAGAATTAGCCATATCAGCTAATAGACCATTTTTTATAACAGGTCGCCAAGCTCGTTCTTGCAAAAAGCTTACGGCTTCTGGTGTTTGCCGATCACTAAAGCATGTTGATCGAACTAACGTGGCAAGATCAAAACTATCAGAATGAGCTACACCAGTATCCGATACCATTAGGCTAGGCATTTTATAATCAGGAAAGGGGTACCACCAAGTTTGCTGATCTAAACCTGCTTGAGCAACACGCTGTCCTAACTCCTTTTTCCCAAAGGTAACAACACTAGCATTATCATAGTGTTCCTCAATTCCATACATTGGTTTACTAACATGATCTTCAGGATAGCCCGCAAAATATTTAAGCCCTAGCTGATTCTCAATTGCGATGATTAATACACCATCAGGTTTTAGGTAGCTTTTTGCTTTGAGTAACATTTCTGCAATTGGGTCATTTCCATCAACAAAGTGGCGAGCATATTCAAGAACACCAATTAGAGTTACAAAATCAAATTGCTGATCAGCCTCAAAAGTTTGGAAATTATCACTAATAACAGAAACATTATCCAAATCTCGACAGCGAGATGCACCAATCGAAGCTCGTACAATAGAGCCTTCTAAAGCGGTTAGCTCGGCACCCGTTTCACCAATAAAACGGCTAATTGCCCCGCAACCTGAGCCAATTTCTAAGACTGAGCTACCTTTAAGCTTAGCGGCAAATGGACGCAACACATTAGAGCGTTTTCGTGTGAGGTGATACGTTGTTGGCCAATCAGTGCATTGCCTAGCCAGCTCTGTCGACATAACAGTTAAATCTACTGCTTGATCAACAATAGTTTTGAGATGATTTTCGATCTCACTGCCATCACTATAAGCTATACTGGCATAGCCCTCTCTCAGCCAAATACCATCTTTTTCACTATATAAGTAACTACTATGCAATCGCTGATTAGCCATTCGTGGATGATTCCATCGGTTGATTATTCTCTTCCATTATACTGGCATCAAGCAAAGAGAAACCATAAGATTGCTCATATTCAAAGAGTTTAATATGCAACATATCATAACGACGCTCTACGGGATCAGCATGACCACTTTTGTTGAGATCAGCCACTCCAATGGATATAAAATAGTCCCCCCCTGTTAGCATCATTGGTATTTTATAACGCACAGTTACGCTATTGCCTTTGGACTTTGATTCAATGTCACAGCCTTGCAACTTACTATTTGTGCCAAACACACGAATGCCCTCTACCGTTCTAATATCAAGACCGTAGACAGGGTTAGCTACTTCTCCGATATATTCAATATTACACTCAAGTAGAATCTCATCTTTTGGATAAATAACTTCAGGTTCAATTACGCCATTAACACTCAAGGTATAGTCTTGCAGTTTTGCTCGACCATCTCCCCAACGATCTTCATAAGGATTATAGGAACGCTTATTTAACCATGCATCTTCCTTACTCACTGCTTTTTCGCCTGCTTTGGCAGATAAACGACCAGTGCCTAACACATCATCAAGGTACATATTGACAATACTTCTAGGGCTTCCATCTTTTATTACTTTGCCTGCTTTCAGGTAAATTGCTCTATCACAGTGATTTAGTATTGCTTCGGTTGCATGACTTACAAAAAGGATCGTCACACCCTCTTCTTTTAGCCTATCAATTCGTCGATAACATTTTTTCTGAAAACGAATATCTCCCACCGCAAGAGCTTCATCAACAATTAGTAGATCAGGCTTAACACTGGTTGCAATCGCAAAACCTAATCGAACATACATGCCACTGGAGTAATTACGAACGGGTTGCTGAATATAGTCTCCTAAACCTGAAAACTCGACAATATCATTATAAACATGATCGATTTCCACTTTGGATAAACCATATAACGAGCCATTAAGATAAATATTCTCAGCACCCGTAAACTGTGGATTAAAGCCACTACCTAACTCCAATAAAGCAGACACACGACCAGTATGCTCTACTTCACCAGAGGTGCTTTCCATTGTTCCTGCAACTATTTGCAATAGTGTTGATTTGCCACTGCCATTTGGACCAACAATACCAACTGTTTCACCTTTCTTGGTTTCAAATGACACATTTTCAAGTGATTGAAACTCACTAATATTCTTATTGCGATAATTAAATAAGTGAAAAATACGATCCAGTGGTGATTTGTAAATTCGAAAGGCTTTAGAAATCCCTTTTACTTTTAGCACAATATCAGATGACATCAGCAAAGCCCTTTCTGGTTCGTTGAAATACAGCATAGCCAAAGGATAAGAACAGCAAGGAAAACAATAAGTAGACAAAATATCCTTGCCAATCAAATGCTCCGCCAGTTAACGCGAGTACACGAAGCTGCTCAATAATAAAGCTTAGTGGGTTCAGCATAGCAATTGCCTGTATTTTTTCGGGCAATATAGAAATTGGATACAAAACAGGGCTTAAAAATAGAAACATAGTGGATAACATACCCGCTATTTGTGATATATCTTTAATATACACCCCGACTGCGCCTAGCATATAGGACATGCCAAGAACAAATAAAATAAAAGGGAAAAACAAAACAGGAATAAGCAACAAAGAGGCATGAATAGGATTACTAAAAAACACTATTGCCAGTAGAAAAACAACAAGGCTCAATGCCAAATTAAAAACAGCAGAAATAACGGTGACAACGGGAAGAACTTCCAAGGGAAAAACAATTTTTTTTACAAAATTAGCATTCTTTGAAACTGTCGTTGTTGACTGCGTAAGAATATCTGCAAAGAATGCATGTACCAAAATACCTGCGAACAAAGCCAGTGCATAAGGTGTTTCTTCGGGTGTTTTTACTGCCCAACGTGCTTTTAATAGAAACTCAAATACAATCGAATAAACTACCAGCATGAATAGTGGGTTAAGCACTGACCAAGCAAGACCTAGTACTGAACCGCGATAGCGTGTTAACACCTCTGCTCTGGCAAGCTGAGAAAGAATAAAGCTATTTTCTGTTATGCTTTGATAGAGTTGTAACAAGTTTCTACACAGTAATTTCATTATTATTTATGCCTTCATTCAGTCAATTACAATTTTATTGGCTAGTTTTTGTAAATGATATTGACTGCATAGTACCAAGCTCACCAAGGTGGCCAAAATCCATCTTGAAAACTAAAAACACTTCACTTATATCTTTTTCTACATGAATTTTGATTCTATTACCCCTCAAGTCTTCTGTTTTAAGTTTTACTTTCTCAACTTCAGAAAGATGCCCCATATAATCTGCATCACCTTTACCCTCCAACTTAAAAATAAGTTCATCCCCCTTAAGAAGCTTTTGAAGCTTTACAATAGCAAAGTGTCGATAAATAAAAGTTGTTTTATCTGAAAGACTAGATATCAGTTCTTGCTTATAAGAATCTAAATCTACCCCCTTGTTAATATCAGCAGAACGAATCACAAAAGGTAAATTTATCTGTTGCTTAGCAATTTCCAATGTATTCTTTGTGATTGCCCCTAATCGCTGAATATTTCCCTCCCCATAGAAACGCTGCAAATCCTTTGCTAAAAATTTCACATCGTCAGTGTCATTTGATAACCACTGTTTTTTTGCTCTTAAACCCCAAAAGCGTCCATTTAACAAAAACTGATCATTCTTACCTTGATCCCATCGAGAAGCTGTATAACTAAGACCTATATCTGATATTTCTGGAGAAAAGGAAAGTATTTCAGCCATTGAGTCAAGTACTTCTATATTTTTCTTTCCAAAGAGTTTTAAATAAAATGCCGTATATGGGTCAGTTAAAACTCTACTACTCGACTGTTTGAGGCTCACTCCTGAGCGAGCAATATCATACAGCATCCAAGAAGTTCCAGATTTAAAGGCGGAGGCAACAAATTGCTTTGGAATAGTGCTAAATAGCTGTTGTGCAATGACTAAAGATGACACAACTACAACAATTAAGCCAAACTGACTAAAAAAACCAACTTGTAATACGAGTATTAATAAAAGAGGAATCATAAATATTTCTAATGAAAATACTCTTGCTATATATTTACTTCTATATCTTCCCTCTTTTACCCACAGCAACAATTTTTTTGCTTTTAATAATAGTGCTTCAAACTGTGATGGCTTCTTGACAATAACCTTTGGCCCTGTAGATATTGATGGCGGTGCTTCTACTTCTATTTTATGCTTCAAAAAACCGTGATCTGAAGAGAGCAAAGAAGGAGTAGAAATAAACAGTGGAATAAAGAACATTATCGAATATATTAACCAATTTTTTTTATTACTAGTGCGAAAATATATAAATAAAAGAATGAGTGGTATAACAGAAATATATAACAATAAAAGATTTAAATGATAAACAATGGCATAACCTATCAACCCCGTTCCAATAAAGAAATAAAGCTTATTACACAGCTTTCCCCACCCAATAAAGAGATAGACTACTCCTAATATAAACAACAATTTTGCTTGCTGAAGTGGGTAAATACCAAAATTGAAGTAATTGTCAAAACTGAAAACCATGAGCATAGCAGCAACAAGCAATGTAAAAGCAAAGGCTTGCTTCCCAGTAAGTCTTCCTGCTAACAGAATTTCATATATTTTTAATATAAATGCAGTAAGTACAGAAAACCCTATGAGGTAATAAAGAAAAAGTGAACTTGCTGAAAAACCTTGCCCTAATTGCCCTAGTATAAGACCAAACAATGGGTATCTTGCGGCTTCCCAATCACCCACCAGTAAACGAAATACTGGGTACGGATCACCAGCAACAGCTTCGTTCAAATATTTCAAATGCGCTACATCATCAAAACCTAGATTATGTGTAAATACGAAAAGACCCGCAATCCCGATAGCACCTGTGGATAGCCAAAAATGATATTTTGAAACAGAATTTTCTAATACTGAATGAAGTACGCTTTTATACCCTTGCTTTCTTCCAAAGATGAATAGGCTCATTGTAAACGTAACCAACAAAACACTAACAATTCTTACAGTAAAAGAAACATCAGCCGTGTTATAGAAAAAGGGCACAACGAGTAGGCTAATAAATGCATTCCATAATAATCCCAAAAAGAATGCATCAACCAATGTCCAAATAGCTCGCTTTGACACAAGCAAACACAACGCCACACCTGGAACAGTAACTTGAAAAATAACGACAAGCAGTGACAAACACAGACTGAAAAATAGATCTACCATAAGTTACTACTTATCCAAGCAATCGTTTTTGCCCAAATACCCAATACTTTGAGGCGAAATAATTAAAAAATAAGGCAACTAAAGAGGCTAGCCCCAGAGTAATAATGGGATACAACTTAGCAAACTCCACATACATTATAACCAAGATAAAAACACTTAAATTTACCGCAAGACCAATGCCATTTACCATCAGGTAAATTAGCCATTCTCTTCCAAGAGATCTTAATTTATATGTAGATGATGAAGAGAAAGTATACTGTCGGTTTAGAAACCACGTAACAGTTGCAGCAATAGGAAAGGAAACTACTCTTCCAAGAATAGGATCGTCTTTAACTAGCAATAAAAACATCTTCAGTACAGAAGCATCCACAAAGAAACCGACACTCCCTATCACAGCGAAAATACTCATATTCCCAAGTAATTGCTTTTTAAGCTGTAAATATTTCATTATCTATAAATAACACAGTTATTAAATTTTCTAAGAGCTAATTCTTCTAATTTCTCCGATCCAGCATATTGGTACTGTAAATTAGTTAATGTTACTGAATGTTGCCAATGTCTCGTTTCTCGTGGAATCCATGAAGCATTAAAACCTTTTAAATTGATAATACAGCGGTACTCTTTTTGTGCTTCCATTTTCTTAATATCCATTTCACCCTCAACCAAGCTAAGCGCACGATAACTCTCCCCCTTAGAGTCTACATAAGCAACATCATAATTAAAAATATCATGTAAAACGAGACTGGTGGTGTAATCACTATAAATAGGCTTACCACCACCTTTTAACTGATTGATCATGTCTTGCCAAGCACACCACCATGAGCGTGAATCTACCGTGATAAAATCAAGCTTACCAAATACAGGAGCTGATCGGATGCTACTAAGTAATACCAATAGAAACAAACATAATAAGAAACCTAAATTAGCACCTTTACTCCCACTAAGTGAATCAAACCATATAACCCACTTATTAGGGAATACCCTAATTTTCTTCATCCATTTT
>JALVRY010000270.1:12961-13940 GCA_027024625.1 Thiotrichaceae bacterium | reverse complement strand
AATATTTTTACGATAGTGTGCTAGTCCGCTAGCGATTGCTCCAAAGGTTTGTGCCATTGAGCGTGCATCAATGACGGTGGCAACAGGGATATTAAAATATTCAGCAAGGTCTGCACCACTGGGGTCGCCATCAAACATACCCATAACACCTTCAACCAGAATTAAGTCAGCTTTTAGTGCGGCACGATGGAGTTGAGAACGGCATTCATCTTCACCCATCATCCATAAGTCAATTTGTTCAACAGGGTGACCAGAGGCTCTTTCCAAGATAAGTGGGTCAAGATAGTCGGGGCCTGTTTTAAAGACGTAAACGCTTTTGCCTTGGTTGCGATAGTAACGTGCTAAGCCAGCTGTTATTGTAGTTTTTCCTTGTCCTGAGGCGATAGCAGATATAAACAAGGCAGGGCAATCTGTTGGCATTTGTTAGGATTCTTAATTTAGGTTAGATAATCGTGGTGAAGATCATAACAAAAATAAGCATGGCTACAATAACAGCCATTTTAAAAGGAGCTTGTTCGGTATGGAAATCGTTTAAGACTTTCATTTCTGCTTTTTTGTATAAGACACCAATACGTTGCTCAACGGAGAAAGTTTCTAGCTTGCTAAACTCAGCATTGCCGCCTTTCATTTGAATAATTGGAATAAGTACATTGATATTTAAGTGAGCAATTATGGCTTGTTGCGTTGGTGTTTCGTAATTTTGAAGCCATGGGGGAGGCTGTTCAAATACATCTTTTCTGTATTCTGCAATGATACCTTCGTTTGCAATGTCTAGTTGCTTTCGGTTGGTCTCTAGTGCTTTTTCGAGATCCTCTAATTGAATCATAGGGCCAGGAGGACTTATTTGTACAGCATAAGTCTTACCTTTTACCTCTACTTCAACTAGCCCTGTTAGTGCCATGGGGTTTATTACTACCTACATTGAATTGAATGTTTTTTATTCTCTCCTATCGTGTCGATTTGATAGGCCGTGAGTTCA
>JALVRY010000270.1:0-12951 GCA_027024625.1 Thiotrichaceae bacterium | reverse complement strand
AATGCAACCACATGATTATTATCATAAAAACCCAGTGTTGACCAGTGTCCAAAAACGATTTTTAGGTCTATTTTTGACCGGTTCGGAACATTGAACCAAGGCATAAGGTGCGGCTTCTTTCGTTGCACCACATTAGGTGACAATTTTTGCTTGAAGTTCAATTTACCGTGTCTGTTGCAATACCGCATTCGAGTGAAACTATTAATGATATAACGGTGACGTTTATCGTTGCTTAATGCTTCTGACCAGCGACGTGGTTTATTGTGATAAATTGTTTCTAGCCACTCTTTTAAATCTAAATCCCCATCATTTTGCAAAATATTTTCTATTTCATTGGCATATTGTTTGGCTTCAATTAAGTTCCACTTTGGGGAAATTCCTGCATGTACCATGCAATGGCCTAGGGACTCATCTATGTGTAACAGAGGCTTGTGCCGTAGCCAATGGATAAGCTCATCTCTATCTGGAGCTTGCATTAACTTTTGTAAGCTAGCATGTGGCTTAAAAAGCCCATAGTGACTTGCAATCAAACTAATATCGTGATTTCCCAGTACACACTTTGCTTGATCCCCTAATGATTGGAGGAAACGTAGCGTTTCAGGTGATTGAGAGCCTCTACACACTAGGTCTCCCACTAACCAAAGAGAATCATTTTCTGGATTGAACTGTATTTTATCGAGCAATCGCATGAGGGCATCGTAACAGCCCTGTAGATCGCCAATTGCATAAGTCGCCATAATCTTTTTTATTGTTAATGATGATTAAATGGAAGTGTTATAAGTCGAGACCTTTGTATGAAAGATCTAACAAATAAAAAAGGCTTGAATTGTCCTTATTTTGCCTAAAAACTCAGCCAATAGCTCGGCTATTACCTTCATTTTTAGACAAAATAGGGAAAATCACGCTCTTTTTTCTTTTGTCATCCCTCCATGCAAAGGTCTCAAATCCACAAATTAACAGTAGAGTTTATAAGAATTCCCTTATAAGGATAGCAAATTATAAAAGAATCACCTTTGTTCTAGTAGTTTTATAGGATTTTTGGTTGTGATGTTTGATATGCAGATGAAATATAGCGTATTAGTGGTACTATGTGTTTCTGATCGATAGTGGTGCGCATGGTAAAGTTGACGATGATTATTTTGGTGCAATGCATGTGTAATATATTGTTTTAATTTAGTTAATGTAATTAAGTGTTGCACATGTTTTGTGCAAGTTGACTAATAAGTTGATGTATTTTTATAAGGAGAGAGTGGATGAAGTTAATTACTGCGGTAATTAAGCCGTTTAAGTTAGATGACGTTAGAAAGGCCTTAACGGAAATTGATGTGTCTGGAATGACTGTGACCGAGGTTAAGGGCTATGGCCGACAGAAAGGACATACTGAATTGTATCGTGGTGCAGAATATGTCGTGGAATTTTTACCAAAGGTGAAGCTTGAAATTGCAGTACCCGAAGATAAGCTGCAAATTGCCATCGATGCCATTGAGTCATCGGCAAAAACAGGCAAGATTGGCGATGGAAAGATTTTTGTTTCATCTATTGAGCAAGCAGTTCGTATTCGTACGGGTGAACAAGGGAGCGATGTGCTTTAGGAATGGTCTTCCTTTGGTTCATATTGGGTGGTTTTTATAAAATTTTGACGGTTAAAAGGCATGAAACGATTATTAATTTCTTTATTTTTTCTTTTATCTATTCCGAGTTTGGCATTTGCAGAAACAGAATTAAATGGTGCTAATACATCATGGATTTTGACATCAACAGCTCTGGTATTGTTTATGACTTTGCCTGGTTTAGCCTTGTTTTATGGTGGCTTGGTTAGAACGCGAAATGTGCTATCAATCTTAATGCAATGTTTCGCTATTGCTGGTATTGCTTCTATTCTATGGTTAGTTATTGGTTACAGTATCGCATTTGCAGATGGCAATGCGTATTTTGGCGGCTTATCTAAGGTTCTTTTTGCTGGAATTCAAGAAGATACTTTGGCGGGTGATATTCCAGAGTCATTATTTGCTCTATTTCAAATGACATTTGCTGTGATAACGCCAGCATTGATTATTGGTGGTTTTGCCGAGCGTATTAAATTCTCAGCTGTTTTACTTTTCTCATCTATTTGGTTACTCGTGGTTTATGCTCCTGTAACGCATTGGGTTTGGGGTGGTGGTTGGCTACAACAAATGGGCTTACTTGATTTTGCAGGAGGAACGGTTGTGCATATCACGGCAGGTACAGCGGCTCTTGTTGCCGCAATCGTATTAGGTCCACGTAGAGGATTTGAGAAAAAACCGATTATGCCACACAACATGACCATGACGATTATGGGTGCGGGTATGCTTTGGGTCGGTTGGTTTGGTTTCAATGGTGGTAGTGCTTTGGCTGCCAATGGTGATGCTGCGATGGCGATGTTGGTGACCCATATATCTGCTGCGGCAGGTGCGATGACATGGATGTTTTATGAATGGGCTAAATTTGGCAAGCCAAGTGCATTAGGTGCGGTGACAGGTTTGATTGCAGGCTTGGGAACAATTACGCCTGCATCTGGCTTCGTTGGACCCAGTGGCGCGCTCGTGATTGGTATTATGGCAGGGTTTGTCTGTTTTAATGCGGTAAATATTGTTAAACAGAAACTGAAGATTGATGATTCTTTAGATGTTTTTCCCGTACATGGTGTTGGCGGTATTATAGGGACAATGCTTGCGGGTGTTTTTGCATCAACTGAGTTAGGTGTGTTTAGTGGACAAGGTTTTACGCTTGAGACAATCACATCAATTCCACAACAACTGACTGTGCAGGCAATTGGCGTATTGGCTACTTTGATTTATACCGCAGTAGCAACCTATATCATTTTAAAAGTGGTACAAGCAATTGTTGGCTTACGTGTATCTGAGGATGAAGAGGCAGAAGGTCTGGATATAGTTGATCATGAAGAGCGTGGTTACGATATGTTATAAGATACTCCGAACCTGCAAAATTTAGTACTCCACAATATTGCTGGAGTACTAGTACAGTGAACGGTAATTACCATTCACTGTACTAGAGGTTTGGTAAAAAGGCGGATAAGATTTATCTGCCTTTTTTATTGGGCATGATAAGCTGTCATTCTGGCTTCTAGCTTATCGCCATTATCATTATGTAAAATACGCACGGGTAGGTAGTCTAAGGCTTTAGCTAGCCATAAGGTGGTTTGCCTTTTGTTATTTTTACGAGAAACACGAACCTTTTCGCAAGCGTAGCTACCTGTTTTTAATTTAAGTGTAACTGTTCCTAAACGGTTAAAGCTATATTGTTTTAACTCGCCTCGATCAACAATATTGTATTTTGTCTGGGTTTTACCTGCCGCAATATCTTGCATAAGGCGTAATTCTAAGAGCGATAAATCGCTAGTGTTTGCGGGCACAGTTAACTGGTAGGCTTTATTGTCATAGTTGCCTTGGACAGAAGTTGCTGTTTTGAAGTGAAACTGATCCTTTTTATCTTTACGTTTGCTTATGTGATGTCGCAGGTAACTTTTAGGGATGAGGCTTTCACCTTGGACGATGCCGTCGCTGTTTTCAGTTAATGTATCGCCACTTAGTATAGCAGCCAAGCCTTTTGCTTTTGTTAATTTATGGTAGTGATATTGATTGCCTTGGTAGTTCAAGCTAGCCTGCATTGTTCCCAAAGAAAATCCTGATTTGGATACGTCATATTCAGCATTAAATGCTTTTGGTAAAGCGTAGAGCTGAGGGCTGATTAAAAACGAGATAAGTAATAGAATTTTTACTGCGTTTTTCATTGGTGATCCTTTATTAATTATTATTCCATTGGAAGTCTGGACTAAGAAAATATCAAATTGTTCCTTGATCTTGCTAGTGTGACCTCTATTATTCTAGCTACTAAGTGCAACCTGAATCTGTGACCTCACTACGGCACAGTGAATAAGCTATTGATTCATCATGGGTTTAAAAAATACCCGCTTAACCTACGGGTGAAGCTAAGATTTTTTAAAATCCCGTGCTAAACCAATATCTTATCCCCTGTTATCCGCATTGAAGTCACGGATTCAGGTACAATATATCCTTTTAACGGTGCAGAATACTTGCAGCTTAAATCGTTTAAACCGATAATGTTGTCAAATTAATTATGGAGAGAAAGTAGTGAGTGATCACATTATTACGTTAACAGACGATAGCTTCGAAGCAGAAGTATTAAAAAGCTCGACCCCTGTATTGGTTGATTACTGGGCTGAGTGGTGTGGACCTTGCAAAATGATTGCCCCTATTCTAGAAGAAATTGCGGAAGAGTATAAAGGTAAAATCAAAGTCGCTAAGATTAATATTGATGATAACGCTGGTACAGCACCAAAATATGGTGTTCGTGGTATTCCTACATTGATGTTATTCAAAGGTGGTGATGTAGAAGCAACTAAGGTTGGTGCTCTGTCAAAATCACAACTAACCGCTTTTCTTGATCAAAACATTTAAGCTAATCTAACAAAGGCCGAGAAGACTATTGATGATTTCTCGGCCTTTAATCCCCGTTTAAGCCTGTTCTACCTATAAAATGCCTATTTATGCTAGCTTTGTGGGCAACTCTAAGTTAGTATCAAGCAACTCTTAATTATGTGTCTAAATATTTCATTTAGTGCAGATATCTAAATCCCCGTATTAATTGATGCCCAATGGATTGGACGCATTCTCTTTTTATTAAAATCTATTTTATCTTTTTACAAATACTATCCTTATGAATCTTTCTGAACTTAAGAAAAAAACTACCGCTGAAATTTATGAACTTGCTAAATCGATGGGAATTGACAGCCTCTCTCGTGTTCGAAAAGAAGAGGTTATCTTTGCCATATTAAAAGCCCATGCTAAAACAGGTGAAGCTATTTATGGTGGTGGAACACTAGAAATTCTGCAAGATGGGTTTGGATTCTTACGTTCGCAAGATAGTAACTACGTAGCGGGTGCAGATGATTTATATGTATCACCCAGTCAAATACGTCGTTTTGCACTAAGGACAGGTGATACGGTAACGGGGAAAATTAGACCACCTAAAGATAATGAGCGTTATTTTGCATTACTAAAAGTTGATCAAATTAACTTTGACTCACCTGAAAACTCACGCCATAAGATTTTATTTGAAAATTTAACCCCCTTGCATCCTGATGAGAGATTAAAAATGGAACGGGGTAATGGTAGTACAGAAGATATTACCGCTAGAATAATTGATATTGTTTCACCTGTAGGTAAAGGTCAACGTGGTTTGATCATTGCGCCGCCGAAAGCAGGTAAAACAATGATGTTGCAGAATATTGCACAAAGTATTGCAACAAATCATCCCGATGCTTACCTCATGGTACTGTTAATTGATGAGCGACCAGAAGAAGTAACAGAAATGTCGCGCATGGTACAAGGTGAAGTTTTATCTTCTACTTTTGACGAGCCAGCAACACGTCATATTCAAGTGGCAGAAATGGTCATCGAGAAAGCCAAACGATTAGTAGAACATAAGAAAGATGTCGTTATTTTATTGGACTCAATTACACGACTTGCCCGTGCCTATAACACGGTTGTGCCATCGTCAGGAAAAGTCCTAACAGGTGGTGTGGATGCTAATGCACTGCATCGTCCTAAGCGTTTCTTTGGGGCGGCAAGAAATATTGAAGAAGGTGGTAGTTTAACAATACTTGCTACCGCACTTGTCGATACAGGCTCCAGAATGGACGAAGTAATATACGAAGAATTCAAGGGAACAGGTAACATGGAAATTCACCTTGATCGTAAAATCTCAGAAAAACGCGTATTCCCCGCAATCAACGTCAACCGCTCTGGTACAAGACGTGAAGAACTCCTCACAACACAAGATGAACTCAAGACACTTTGGGTACTGCGTAAATTCTTGCACCCAATGAACGAGATTGAGGGAATGGAATTCTTATTGGATCGTTTAACAAAAACAAAAACCAATGAAGAGTTCTTTAATATGATGAAGAGCTAATTCTATGCATGTTCCTAAATAGTAAAAACTAAATAGGAAACTCCTGACAATGCTAGGGTTTCCTATTATTTAATGTCGTAGCAACTGCTTTACATTAACTCGCATTGTTAGCAAACCAACAAAGAAACTCCCGAGTGCTAATCCAATCAGGGCGACTAGCCATAGTATTCGCTTAACTCCAGCGGCATCCTTCCACCAGTTTAATTCAGGCATTAAGAACCAAAGTACGGCAACCATTAAGCCCGTTGCTGCTAATACTTTTAGAGCGTAACTCCCCCAACCAGATTGCGCTTTAAAAACACCTTGTTTACGCAAAATATAAAATAATGTTCCCGCATTAACATAAGCAGCAATAGCGGTAGATAAGGCTAGCCCCGCGTGTGCACCTTCGTAGCCACTTTTAAACCAAGGTATAACAATGATGACATTGAGAATCATATTATATGCAATGGCAATCAGGCTGATTTTTACGGGTGTTTTTGTATCTTGTCGTGAATAAAAACCAGGAGCTAACACTTTGATTAAGATAAAGGCAGGCAAACCCAGAGCATAAGTCATCAAGCTTAATGAAGACATTTGTGTGCTATGCCAAGTAAATTCACCGTAACCAATAACTGTTGAAATGATGGGTACAGAAAGAGTAATTAAGCCAGCGGTAGCAGGAATGGCAACTAATAATGCTAAACGCATTGCCCAATCCAATGTGGCGGCAAAAGCCTCACCTTCTTGACCTGCGTGATCTCTAGATAATTTTGGCAGAATCACTGTGCCAATTGCGACACCAAAGAGTGCTAGGGGCAACTCAACAAAGCGATCAGAAAAATAAATCCAACCCATACTGCCGACGACCAAGAAAGAGGCAATAAAGGTATTGAGTAACACATTAATTTGAGCCGCTGATGAACCAAGTAAAGCGGGAGTCATTAATTTCATTATTTTTATAACGCCCTCATGTCCTCGTTTAAATTTAGGCTTAGGTAATAAGCCCAAACGATAAACAGAGGGCAGTTGAAAGGCTAATTGTGCAATACCACCAAAGAAAACACCCCATGCCAATGCGGTAACGGGTTCCTCAAACATAGGTGCAATCCAAATGGCACTAATAATCAATACAATATTAAGTAATACAGGGGTAAAAGACGGGACGGCAAAGCGATTAAAGGTGTTTAGTATTCCAGCCATTAAGGCAGATAACGAAATAAAGAAAATATAGGGGAAAGTTATACGTAGTAAATCTACTGCTAACTCTGGTTCAGCACCTTCTTTACCTTCAAAGCCTGCGGCAAAAACTGAAATAATAAGGGGAGCTGCGATAACACCAATAAGAGTAATCGCAAGTAAAACTAAACCTAGTGTTCCAGAAACATGATCAATTAAATCTTTAAGCTCATTTGCACTGCGTTTCTTTTTATATTCGGATAATACAGGGACAAAGGCTAAAGAAAATGCGCCTTCTGCCACTAAGCGTCGCATTAAATTAGGGATTTTAAAGGCAACAATAAATGCCTCGTAAGCCCCATCAACGGGGAAATAGCGTGCAAATACGGCATCACGCACTAAGCCTAATACGCGGGAGATCATTGTCATTGCACTAAAAATTACGCCAGAGCGGAGTAATCGGCTCATAATACTGTACTCATAGGAATTACTTAAATAGCTAGTGTAGCTGAAGATGCTGAGTATAGGCTTTAAGTAGGAATGCACAATAAGAGAATATATTTTGTTTGATTTGTTTCTAATACCCCTTCCGTTAGGGAGTCTGATCAAGTTATGAGTTGTTTTCCTATTTGGGCGTCATCCTTTATATATTTTCAGTATTATAATTGAGACTCTCCAGGTACGGCTCGCATTAAATTCATCCAAATACGTTGGCTTGGTGCTGTGTCAGGTTCTATTGTGTAGATCTTTCTTTGCTTGGCGTAGTCTTGCCATATAATTTGTTTGTTGCGTAAACCTACATGATAGGCGAGGTTATCGAGGTTGCTATCAAACCATTTGACGATATTATTGGTGATTTTTGGGGAGCTGATCATTATGCCGATTTCTGTATTTTCATATAGAGAACGTGGGTCTACATTCATGGAGCCAATGTAGAGATCCTTTTGATCAAAGGTTAATATTTTGGCATGTAGCCCTGCTTTGGCAGGGCGGTTTGCTAATCGTTTAGCTCGTTTTAGTAGGTTGACACTGCCGTCAGCTGATTTAAATTCGTAAAGTTTTACGCCCATGCGGAGTAAAGCTTTGCGGTATTTGTTGTAGTGGGCATTGACGATTTTTACATCGGTTGATGCGTAGGAATTGGTAAGCACGCTGACATTAATGCCCTTATTTCGTAGTTGTTTAAAAAACTTCAGCCCTTCTTTTCTAGGAACAAAATAAGGTGTGATGATTAGTATATCGCGTTTGCTGTTTTTGATAAAAGGCTCAAAGCCCGTAGAGTTCAGAAAGCGGCCTTGCTTGGCTCTTCGTTGAGTTATTTTATTGGGTGAATCTTGAATTAATCTGGCTCTTGCCCAACGGAAAGGTAATTTATTGTTTTGAATTTGCCAAACCAAGGGGGATGATTTGAGGGCATAAGCAAATCGTTTTGCCATTGGGTCATTTTTGTATTTTCTTTTTTCATGCTTTGGACTGAATTTAGCAGGGCGTGATAGGTTGGATACTTTAATCGTTTTTCTAAAATTCCAGTACTGGTCAAATGATTTAGAGACTTCTCTGGCGATTGGGCCAACGGCTAGTGCCTCCATTCCGCTGTATACACGTTTAGCTTGAGCTTCTGAGTATTCATTGCCGATATTTCGGCTACCAACAATGGTGATTTTATTGTCGATGATGACAGACTTGTTGTGCATTCGGCGGGTAATTTTACCGACTTTAAATAGCATTTGTGCAAAACGTGGGGCTTTACGGCTATAAGGATTAAATACTCGGATTTCAATGTTTGGGTGGCGGTCGAAAGCAGCGAGTCTGGCAGTTTGTTTAGCTAGGTGTTGATCATCTAGCAAGATGCGTACTCGTACACCTCGGTCAGCGGCTTCTTTAAGGGACTGGTAGAACAGGTATCCCGTAAGATCATCACGTACTAAATAATATTGTACATCGATACTTTTTTCGGCTTTGCGAAATAGTTGTGTGCGAGCAGCAAAGGCGTCTAACCCACTACCTAATAAGACAAAACCTGATTTACCCTTGTGTTGGTTAATTTGATGTCGATAGGATCTAGCTAGTGAGGTTTGGTTTACGTTGTTTAATGCATAGCTGGGTTTTCTTGGGGTTTTCTGTGCAGGAGCCATACTGCAGCCAGATAGATAGCCTGCGATAACAAGGATTGATACGGAGTTTAATAAGGAAGAGCGTGGTAGTGTAAATTGTTTGTTGTTACTTTCTAAGCAGGCCATGTAGTGCATCCATTCTATATTTTTATGGGAGAGTCTCGCATCCCTGCCAGACACTTAAAACTATAGAAAGGAAACTTCCCTCTATTTTGCTAAATCGGATTAGAGGGAAGTTTTATATTACAGACTGTTACAATTAGAGTTGGTTGATTAAGGAGCAACAACTTTTCGCCCTTCTCTAATCCATCCTGTTATACCATGTGTTACGTTGTAGACATCGCTATAACCTAACGATTTGCTAATATATTCACTGGCTGCTTTTGAGCGACTGCCAGTACGACAGATTATAATAACAGGCTTGTTTTTATCTGTTGCTACATGTTGAAACTGTGACATAAATTCAGGGTTAACTTGACCACTTCCTAAGAAGAAAGTGAGTGTTTTGCTGTTTTCGATTATGCCTGTTTGCTTCCATTCTTCGGGGCGACGAATATCAATTAGATTTACATTTTTATCTAACATCTGCTGGAGTTCATCATTGTTAATGTTTTTGTACGTGGTGCTTTCCGTCGTTTCGCTGCCACAGGCAATAAGTTGACTAAGAAGTAGGAGTGCTACTAGCCATTGGAATATACGTTTTGTGTTTCGTTTCATACTGATAACTCTGGTGTTTTAAAGTTGGAATATTAGCCACTGCTAAAATACTTGGCAACAGCTATTGAAGAGATACAATATTAAAAATGATTAATTAAATGCGTATTGCTATTTTTGCACAATCTTGCTAGTATCCTCGCCCTTTCCATTGTGAGCCTTTAAACTCCCAGTGGCTCAATAAATAAATTTTTAAGGATGCTTCATCATGAAAGCAGGTATTCATCCAGAATATAGAGAAGTAGTTTTTCAGGACGTTACAAGTGATTACGCTTTCCTGACACGTTCTACTGCAGCGACAAAAGAAACAATTACATGGGAAGATGGAAATGAGTATCCACTATATAAAGTGGAAATTTCTAGCCAATCTCACCCTTTTTATACGGGTAAGCAGAGTGTTAATACAACTGCAGGCCGTATCGAAAAATTCAAGAATCGTTACAAGCGTTAATCATATTTATACGCGGTCTTCACCGTGTATTTTACTGTGGTAATGCAAAGTAAATTAAAAAAGGCACTCTTATTGGGTGCCTTTTTTGTGTTATTTTTTGCAAATATTGGTTTTGCTTGCCAAACGGGGCAACTTTCTAAGCAGGTTAAGGTAAAATTTGTTTATGATGGAGATACGCTCTATCTGAAAGATGATCGAAAAATTCGTATCATTGGTATGAACACACCAGAAATGCGGCATCATAAGCAAGTAAAAGAAGCTTTTGCTGCTGAAGCAACAGAGGCGTTGCGTGAACTGCTTTCTAAGTATAATAATCAAGTACAGTTGCAAATTGGTGAAGATGCTTATGACCGATATGGTCGTCAGTTAGCCCATGTTTTTCTACCTGATGGAACTAATGTGTCAGAATGGATGTTGCTACACGGGTTTGCGACAACTTTGTTTATTCCACCTAATTTAAAATATCTTGATTGTTATACAAAGGCTGAGAAAAAAGCGCAAAATAAACAACTGAATATTTGGAAGCAAAGTTCCTTTCATCTGCAAGTTGCTGACTTGCTCGATAAAAGCTATACAGGATATACACGGTTAGTTGCTAGAATTGAGCATGTAAAACGAAATAAGCGGAGTGTGGTTATCACTTTACGTGGTGGAATTCGCGTGAAGATTGCACAGTCTAGTCTGCATTATTTCAAGAATATTAAATTGGATGGTTTGGAAGGCAAGCGTGTTACTGTCACAGGTTTAATACGCAAGAAAGGAAAGCTTCGCACAATTTATTTAAAACACCCCGTTTATTTCCACGTTATGTAAATGGTATCGCTGGAAATTTCCCCTCTCTAATCACAATAATACGAGTATCCTCAAATGAAAGAAAAGCTCAAGCAAGAATCCCTAAAGTATCATGCTGAACCCAAGCCGGGAAAAATTGAAGTCCAAATAACGAAATCAACAGAAACTCAACATGACTTGGCATTGGCTTATACTCCTGGTGTTGCAGAGCCAGTTAATGCAATTCATGATAACCCTGAAAATGCCTATAAATATACGTCAAAGGGTAATTTAGTGGGTGTTATTACAGATGGCACGGCTGTTTTAGGTTTAGGTAATGTTGGAGCATTGGCGGGCAAACCTGTAATGGAAGGCAAAGGGGTTTTGTTTAAACGCTTCGCTGATATTGATGTCTTTGATATTGAGGTGGATACGACAGATATTGAATCCTTTATTAATACGGTCGCAAACATAGCACCAACCTTTGGTGGTATTAATCTTGAAGATATTGCAGCTCCACGTTGTTTTGAGATTGAAGAGCGTTTGAAAGAACGCTTGGATATTCCCGTTTTTCATGATGACCAGCATGGCACGGCAATTATTATCTCAGCTGCAATGTTGAATGCACTAAAGCTACAAAATAAGAATCTAGAGGATGCAAAAATTGTTTGTTTAGGTGCTGGTGCAGCAGGTGTTGCTTCGATGAAGTTATTGGTATCACTTGGAGCTAAAAAACAGAATCTTTACATGATTGACCGCAAGGGAATTATCCATACAGGACGTGTAGATTTAACACCGCATAAACAATCCTTCGCGGTAGAAACAGATAAACGGACATTGATGGATGCCTGCACTGATGCAGATATATTTATCGGGGTATCTGGCCCTAACTTATTGACAGTCGATATGCTTAAAGCAATGGCTCCCAAGCCCATTGTTTTTGCTCTATCTAACCCTGATCCTGAGATTGATCCTGCCTTAGCTCATGAAACGCGTGATGATTTAATTATGGCAACAGGGCGAAGTGACTATCCGAACCAAGTAAATAATGTACTGGGTTTTCCATTTATTTTCCGTGGTGCTTTGGATGTGCGTGCAAGCACCATCAATACAGCAATGCAAGTTGCTTGTGTTAATGCCTTAGCAGAACTGGCACATGAGCCAGTGCCGAGTGAGGTCTTAGAGGCATATGGTTTAGATTCATTAGAATTTGGAATGGATTATATTATTCCTAAACCGTTAGATCCGCGCCTACGAGAAAAGGTATCAACAGCAGTTGCTCAAGCGGCAATTGACTCTGGAGTTGCAAAAAAACTGGATTAACTGGCCTATTAAGCTATTATTCATTTTAATATTACGGTTTTTCTAGACTTTTTTAAAATCTAAGCTAGTATTCCGTCGGAATGTTGTTGGTTTCTTGCTTCCCCAGAAAAAGAAACCGTTTATGCAACATACTTAACTGACGGAACTTCTTGTAAAATAAACCGTTAATGCTATTTTTTACTACACACCTTTAAAGAATAATTTTTAATCGGTGTTTTTATATTTGTGGAGAACAAATCATGACTCAATTACGTTTATCTCTTATCGCTTTAATCGCGGCTTTTGCTTTAACTGCATGTGGCGGTGACGCTGATGATGCAGCTCCTGCGGCTGAAGCTGGTGCAGAAGCTCCAGCAGCAGAAACAGCAACTCCAGCTGCAGATGCGGGTGCAGCAGCAGTAGATGCAGCACAAGGCGCGGCAGAAGCAGCAGGTGACGCGGCTA
>JALVRY010000269.1 GCA_027024625.1 Thiotrichaceae bacterium | reverse complement strand
TCTGTCTATATATTAATTATGCCATCTAACGTCCTGACCACTGACAATTTGCGTCTTTTGCCGAGGATATTTATGTTTCTGGCAAAAACTGACATTTTCCAGCCATAAACATGTTTGATGTGATGAAGTAGATCTCACGAGTTAGCAGTGTCTGAGATCAGCCTATCCTGTTCGTGTGCGTGTGTATGTGTGTGTTTGTGTGTGTGTGTGTGTGTTTGTGTGTTCATGCGTCCCTACCCTTCTGTCTATCTGGTCCTATATGTCCCACGGACGGCGTGCGCCTGTCTGCGTCCTGATCCCTGGCTCAGCGCGCGCGCCGTCCGTGGGACCCGTGGCGACGCCGGACGTGCGGCGCGCTCCCGCGGCCCGCGTGACGAGGGCCGTGCCGCGGCGCGCGAGCGCTCGGGCGACGGCCACTCCTATTCCCCGCGAGGCTCCCGTGACAAGCGCAACTTTGTTTTGCAAATCCATGAATGATTTGATTTTATACTCTTTGAAGCGGGCAGCGGCTTGCGATTGTCGCTTTAAACGGACTAATTGCTTGTCAATTTCTTCTCGCAAGTCAGCAAGTCGCTCTAGGCTTTCTCTGGTGTGCCGAATACGGTTTTCCGCTTCACGACGACGTTCTTTATATTTTGAGATTCCCGCTGCTTCCTCTAGATAAATGCGTAATTCTTCGGGCTTCGCTTCAATTAATCGTGAGATCATGCCTTGTTCGATGATGGCATAACTGCGTGGCCCTAAGCCTGTACCCAAAAATATGTCGGTAATATCTCGACGACGACACCGTGAGCCATTAAGAAAATACTTAGATTGCCCTTCCCTGCTGACTAATCGCTTGATGGATAGCTCGTTAAATTTGGCATATTCACCGCCCAGTGATTTATCTGAGTTATCAAAAACTAACTCAACGAAGGCTTGTCCAACTGGTTTGCGTGATGATGATCCATTAAAAATGACATCTTCCATTGATTGTCCACGCAAATGTTTGGCTGAACTTTCACCCATCACCCAACGTACTGCATCAATTGTATTCGATTTTCCACAGCCGTTTGGCCCTAGAATCCCTGTAAGGTTACTTCGCAGATCAATGGTTGTAGGGTCAACAAAGCTTTTAAAGCCTGCTAATTTTATTTTACTGAGACGCACTCACTCTTTTCCTTGTTTTTATAATATCGTCCAAAGGGGCTTACCAGAGACTGTAAATCCAGAAAGTTTCAATTCAGGTTAGACAATCTGGCAAGAATGGTATAAAAAGCCAGAAATTTCAATATTTGATGATGAGAGCGTACAGTATATGTCCACCCAACCAAGCAAAGACCTAGAAACTTTTGAAAATCAGCACCCAGAAAAAGATTACACTATTCGTATTCGCGTCCCTGAGTTTACTTGTCTTTGCCCCAAAACAGGTCAACCTGACTTTGCTGAGTTGTTATTTGAGTACGTGCCAGATCAGCTTTGTGTTGAGCTAAAGTCACTGAAGCTTTATATGTGGTCTTTTCGTGAAGAGGGAGCTTTTCATGAAAAAGTGACTAACGATATTCTTGCAGATGTGGTGGCAGCGATACAACCACGTTTTATGCGTTTAACTGCCGACTTTAACGTACGTGGTGGAATTTATACTCAGGTGGTAGCTGAACACCGTAAAGAAGACTGGATTGCGCCAACAAAGGTTGAGCTACCTTAATAATGCTATCCGCAGGTATTGACCTCGGAACATCAGGCTGTCGCTTGATTATTATTGATCAAGCAGCTCATATTGTGTACGAGAAACGTGTTATTTACCCTCATAAGACAATACAAACTCCAGAGCTTTGGTGGGATTCTGTCAGCGACTTATTATTAAGCATACCTAACAAGTTGCTCGAAAAGCTGGTAGCTATTTGTATTGACGGTACATCAGGTACGTTATTATTAACAGATAAAGCAGGCAAGCCAAGCACCCCTGCCCTGATGTATAACGATACGAGGGCAATTGAACAAGCAAATAGAATACGGGATATTGCTCCAGAGTCTAGCGGTGCTCATGGGGCTGGCAGTAGCCTATCGAAACTGCTGTATTTACTTGATGAATATCCTGACAAGGCACATAAACATGCACTACATCAGGCTGACTGGATTGCTAATCGTTTACTAGGACAATTTGGTTTAAGCGATGAAAATAATTGTTTGAAGCTGGGCTATGACTCAATAAATATGAAATGGCCAGATTGGCTGGCTAATTTGCATATTCCTTTAGCACTGCTACCTAATGTTTATTCCGCAGGCGATAATTTTGGCACTATTTCTGAGCAAATTAGCAAAAAATTTAATTTACCCTCTACACTTAAAATCATCGCTGGTACGACGGATAGTATTGCGGCATTTATCGCAACAGGTGCAAGCAATGTTGGCGAGGCGGTCAGCTCTTTAGGAAGTACCTTGGCAATTAAGTTGATTTCTGACAAGGCTATATTTTCTCCAAACTTAGGTGTGTATAGCCATCGAATTAAAGGAAAATGGTTAGTTGGCGGTGCTTCTAATTCTGGCTGTGCTGTTTTATTAAAATATTTTACATCTGATGAAATACAGTTAATGACAAAAGAGATTGATGGTAATCAATTACTCAATCTAAATTATTATCCATTATGCCAAACGGGGGAAAGATTCCCCATTGCAAATACAAATAAACAAGCTATATTATCTCCACGCCCTGAAGATAATAAAGATTTTTTCCAAGCAATATTAGAAGGTATTGCCGATATTGAAGTGGACGCCTATAGAACATTAGTACAGCTAGGAGCACCCGCACCTAATAAAATCATTACAGTCGGCGGTGGAATTAATAACCCTGCTTGGACAAAAATTAGGGAAAGAAAACTTGATATTACATTATCTAACGCAATATATACTGAAGCAGCCTATGGTGTGGCTTTGCTAGGACTCCAAACTCACTCAGATTAGACACTAGATTAATGGCTATTGTAGATTTACTAAAAGGTTTAACATTTGTTTTTACAGGCTTACGCTTATTAGCTAGTAAGGGCATACGTCCTTTTGTTATTGTTCCTCTACTTATAAACATTGCCGTTTTTTCGATAGCAGTTTGGCTAAGTACAAATCAATTAGAAATATGGATGAATCGCATATTACCTAGCTGGTTATCTTTTCTTGAATGGATTTTATGGCCTGTATTTGCCATCATTTTTTTCTTTATTATCTTTTATTCATTTTCCATTATCGCAAACTTAATTTCTGCTCCATTTAATGCTATACTCTCGGAACGAGTGGAAAACAAGCTAAAAGGTTTACCCGTACCTAAGTTTCAAGGATACAAAAGTTTACCCAGCCTAATTTTTCGTACATTTAAAAGCGAAACCACAAAGCTTTTATACATGGCAAAGTGGTTTATTCTGTTACTTTTAATTACGTTTATTCCTGGGTTAAATATTATATCTCCAATTGCGTGGATTATTTTAGGTGCTTGGCTTATTGCGATAGAATACGTGGATTATCCCATGGGGAATCACGAGTTATTCTTTAAAGACGAGATACACGCCCTTAAAAAGAACAAGTTTTTAGCACTTGGTTTTGGTTGGGGAATAGCTATTTTAACTACTATACCTTTTATTAATTTTATTGCAATGCCAGTTGGTGTTTCTGGCGCTACTGCTTTGTGGGTAAAAAACCTATCAAAGAGATAGCACTATGCACCTCCTTTTTTCTTAATATTTTTACCGTTTAGCCTTTGAAATCATTTTTATCTAGGAATTTATTCTAAATGCTCTAAATAATATAACGAGAAGTCTGAATCTAATACTCTTCTTATTGCGTATACACGAACACATAGTTATACTTCGTCGCAGTGTATATAATCAAACTTCATGTTGTTTTATTTATACAGCCCTTAGCAAATAAGTTATTTTATTTATAGATACGAGAAAAAGATATGCCAATTTACTATTACGATGGTGAACAAAACTCTCCACCAAATTATGTTGGAGTTAGAGTCGCAGTGATGATTAATTCTAAACTACATCAAAAGTGGTATACATTTCGTGTTGCAGGTGGCTTTCTTCCCGAAGAAGAACAAGAAAAAATTAAAGAAGAAGCACGAGAATTAGAAAAACAATGGATGCTTGAGAAAAATCTACATTCAAGTATTCGAGTAAGAGAGGCAAAGGAAGAGCCTAGAAACTCAGCCTATGTTACTGGCGTATCTGGAATCAAGATGCGCTATATAAAACAAACAAAAAAACGACAAAGTAAATCTAAAAAACCAGGAAGAAAAAAGATACTGACTTATGTTTTTTATACTCCTTGCATTATCGTAAATAGTAGTTATAAAAAGAAGAAGTTTATTAAACAGTTTAATGTTCTTACACGCGGACACGATATGGCTTGGTACTCCGCCGTAGAGTATTTAGCAGAACAGAAAGAAATAGGTAATTTTGATCATCTACTAGCAAGAAAACCCCCAGTACAACAATGGATAATTATTCGTGACTGGCAGAATAAAAAGGGTTATGAAATTGCAGAAAATCGCTTACCAAAAGAACTACAAGCCCTAGAAAACAATAAGAAATCTGAAGAGCCTACCAATCCATTTGAGTGAAATTATTAACACTTAAACAAGTAAAATAAAAAAGGCACATTGTATTATATTAATTGTTCCAAAAGTAATGTCATGTTATTAATTGTTGCAAAAGTATAGTCATACTAAAGTTCCTAGATGGTATCTCCCACTCAGGAAGCGATGCTTTAGAGACTGTGCAAGTATTAATTAGTAGGTATACTTATAGAGTCTTAGAAAACCCACATGATTATTTATGTCCGTACGCAGGTACCAGAAAACAC
>JALVRY010000268.1 GCA_027024625.1 Thiotrichaceae bacterium | reverse complement strand
GTATTGCTAATAATTGCACGATAGGAGAAGGCTCAGAGCTAAGGGCAAATGTCAGTTTGTATGAAAATACTCAGCTAGGGCAACGCTGTTTGATACATTCGGGAGCAGTGCTAGGTGCAGATGGCTTTGGGTTTGCACCACAAGAAGATGGAAAGTGGTATAAAATTTCGCAAATTGGAAATGTTGTATTGGGTAATGATGTTGAAGTTGGAGCAAATACTTGTATAGATTGTGCAGCTCTAGGTTCAACAATCATAGAAGATGGCGTAAAGCTAGATAACCTGATTCAAATTGGACACAATGTCAGCATTGGTGAAAATACCGCAATTGCTGCTCATACCGCAGTTGCGGGCAGTGTTACGATAGGTAAGCGTTGTCGTATCGCAGGAGCAGTAGCAATTGCTGGGCACTTAGAAATTGCTGATGATGTCACGGTTACAGGTACAACAATGGTTAGTCATAGTATACGAAAGGCTGGTGTTTATTCTTCTGGTTTGATTATGGATGATTATCAATCATGGCGAAAAAATGTAGCAAGATTTAGAAAGTTAGACGAATTATTCCGAAAGGTCTTGAAGTTAGAAAAACACATAAATAAAGGGCAAAACAAGTGAGCGTAATGGATGTTAATGAAATAAGAAATTTTTTACCACACCGCTATCCATTTGGATTGGTTGACCGCGTAGTGGAACTAAACGAGGGTGAGTCAATTCTTGCCTATAAGAACGTAACAATTAACGAGCCATTTTTTAATGGACACTTTCCTGAACAACCGATAATGCCGGGCGTGCTAGTTATCGAGGCAATGGCACAGGCGACAGGCTTACTTGGCTTTAAAACAATGGGCGAAGAACCTCAGCCAGATACGCTTTACATGCTTGTTGCTGTAAATAAGGCTCGCTTTAAACGAAAAGTTGTTCCAGGTGATCAATTGATGCTACATGCAACAATTAAAAAACGTAAAGGAATGATGTGGGTTTTTGATGCTAAAGCAACGGTAGATGGCAAGGTAGCTGCATCCGCAGAGTTGATGTGTGCAGCGAAAAAAGAAGACTAATGATACACCCAACGGCCATTATCCATCCCAAGGCTGAGCTGGCTGATGATGTTGAAATTTCGGCATACAGTATTATCGGTGCTGATGTTCAGATAGATTCAGGTACGTGGATCGGTTCGCATGTTGTTATTCAAGGGCCAAGCAAAATTGGAAAAGACAATCGCATTTTCCAGTTCAATTCCATTGGTGAAATGCCACAGGATAAAAAGTACAACGGTGAAGCAACAGAATTCATTATGGGAGACCGTAATGTTATTCGTGAGTATTGCACTTTCAACCGTGGTACAGCACAAGACATTGGTAAAACCGTATTAGGTGATGATAATTGGATCATGGCCTATGTGCATTTAGCGCATGACTGTGTTGTGGGTAATAATACTATTTTCGCTAATGGGGCTACCTTAGCAGGGCATGTCACGATTGATGATTATGCGATTCTTGGTGGCTTTTCTCTGATTCACCAGTTTTGTCATATTGGGAAATACGCCTTTACAGGGATGGGAACATCAGTTGGGCGAGATATTCCGCCTTATGTCATGGTCTATGGTGAACCGGGTGTGCCGCGTGGAATTAATCGAGAAGGTTTAAAGCGGCATGGCTTTGATGCCGATAGCATTAAACGAATAAAAGAAGCCTATCGTGTTTTATATCGCTCAAAATTAAGCTACAAAGATGCCATTGATGAATTGGAAAACAACTTTTCTGATTATGAAGAAATTCATCTTTTTGCTGAGTTTTGCAAGAATAGCGAACGGGGGATTGTCCGCTAGACTTTGATATAGATTTTGATAAAGGAGGATGCATAAAACATCCTCTTGTTTATGTTCAAAGAAACTTTTGATCAATAATTACAATGTAGCAAAAATTTTATCCGCGATTTCAACGGTTGTTTCCAAATCTTCAATACTATGAGCAGCTGAAACAAAGCCGGCTTCGTAAGATGAAGGGGCAAGGTTCACACCAGCGTCTAACATGGCATGGAAAAATACATTAAACCTCTCAACATTGCATTGCCCCACTTCTTCGAATGTTGTCACCTTATCTGCATCGGTAAAGAACAAGCCAAACATACCGCCCACTTGAGAAGTGGTAAATGGAATATTGTGATTGTTGGCAGACTCTTTTAATCCTTCCAACAAAATTTTCGTTTTCATTGTAAGATCAATGTAGAAGTCTTCACGAGAAATAATTTCCAGTGTTTTTAAGCCAGCAGTCATCGCAATAGGATTGCCCGATAATGTACCTGCTTGATAAACAGGGCCACTAGGTGAAAGTTTTTCCATGATGTCTTTACGCCCACCAAAAGCGCCAACAGGCATGCCACCACCAATGACTTTACCTAAACATGTTAAATCAGGTTTGATATTGTAAACAGATTGAGCACCACCAAGTGCAACACGGAAGCCCGTCATAACTTCATCAAAAATTAATACAGTGCCGTGTTGATCACAGACTTCACGTAAGCTTTCTAGGAAGCCCGCGACAGGTGGAATGCAATTCATATTCCCTGCAACGGGTTCAACGATAATACAGGCTATCTCATCCCCTTTTTCGGCAAAAACTTCTCTCACCTGTTCAGGATTATTGTAATCCAAAGTAAGTGTATGCTTTGCTAAATCCGCAGGGACACCCGGTGAATTGGGTTCGCCAAATGTTAAAGCACCGGACCCCGCTTTAACTAATAGCGAGTCACCATGCCCATGATAGCCACCTTCAAATTTAACGATGGTATCTCTGCCTGTAAAACCACGCGCTAAACGAATCGCAGACATTGTGGCTTCTGTGCCAGAACTTACCATTCTGACCATCTCGATTGATGGCATAATCTCAGCAATCTTTTCAGCCATGGTGATTTCTATTTCAGTTGGTGCACCGTAACTTAAACCCTTGCAAGCTGCCTCTTTTACTGCCTCAATCACCTCAGGGTGAGCATGGCCTGTAATCATTGGCCCCCATGAACCAACGTAATCGATATAGCGTTTGCCATCGGCATCAAACAGGTAAGCGCCTTCTGATTTTTCGATAAATAATGGTGTGCCGCCTACGCTTTTAAAAGCACGGACAGGGGAGTTAACACCGCCAGGGATATGTTTTTGGGCACGTTCAAAAAGTTCTTGAGATTTACTCATGGGGAATTATTACCTTCTAGAATTTTTATCACAGGATAAAGAAGCTCTGATCAAGTCATGAGCTGTTTTCCTATGCTAACAAAAAATTAATGCAAAATAACAGGTTCTAAAAATAGCTTGGAGAATTGCTTAGCTGTATCACCTATATCATCGGCAGAAAAAAGGCTGCTAATAACGGCAACCATATCTGCCCCATTGTCGATAACTTGGGCTGCATTGTCCAGTGTGATACCACCGATTCCACAAATTGGAATGTGTATTTTTTGTCTAGCGGATTTAAGTGTTTCGATTGAAACAGTTGGGGCTTCGGGTTTTGTGGGGGAGTTGAAAAAAGCACCAAATGCAACATAACTTGCTCCCTGTGCTTGGGCAGTTAAGGCAAGCTGCAATTTGTTATAGCAGGATACCCCGATTATTGCGTTATTGCCGAGTATTCGGCGTGCTTTTTGAATATCTGCATCATCTTTGCCAAGATGAACCCCGTCAGCATGGATGATTTTAGCCAGTTGAATATCGTCATTAATAATGAGGGGAATATTTCGGCTACAACACAATTCACGTAGATTGATTGCATCGTTTAGGCGAGTATGTTCTGAGCTGGATTTATCACGATACTGAAGTATGGCTAGACCATTATTGATTGCCATTTCAACTTGATGAACTAACTCTTTTCCTGTTGAGCCATCGGTAATACCATACAAACCTCTCAACTTCATTGGAGCTTACCTTCTATATTCGATAGGGAATGAGTTGTCCTTTCCCTAATTTCTGTGCTCGTTTTAAGCTGTTCCATGTAAATTCTTGCCCTTTACCGATTGCATATTGCAAGCTAAAACCTTGAGCCATCCAGCCAGCAATATTCGATGACAACGTGCAACCAGAGCCATGATACTCATCTTCTAAGCGTCGCCATGACGTTTGGCTCACTAGTTGACCATCAGCGTACAAGCTGTTTTGTACTTGCTCAGTGCTGCTATGCGTACCCGTAATCAAAATATTTTTACAGATTTGATTGCTTAAAACTATAGCATCATTATCGGAATCCTGCTGGGCAATTCCTAGTTTGATTGCTTCTGGAATATTTGGTGTTAGTAGGGTGACAAGGGGCAATAACTTATTTTTGATATGCTCAATAAGTATTTGGCTGGATAATTCTGTGCCACCACCTGCCGCGAGTACAGGGTCAAAAATAACAGGTAGGCTAGGGTGTTGTTTAAGTAATTGGCAAATCGCATCAACCATTTCAGTGCTACCCAATAGGCCAAGTTTAATAACACTGATCGGCATATCCGCTAGCAGAGTCTTAGCCTGTTGAAGCATAAAATCTGCATCCAGCATTTGGATAGATTGCACGTTATTTGTATCCTGCACGGTTAAGCAGGTGATAACGGATACAGGATAGCTACCTGTATAGCTGATGGCTTCCATATCCGCTTGGATGCCAGCTCCGCCTGTGGGGTCATGCCCTGCAACTGTCATAACAATAGGGCGTTCTGGATTGAGCAATTTATTCTCCTAAAATATACCTGAATTTGCATTTGTATTAAGTAAGCTGATTAACTGATGTTACGCACTACAATTATCAACGCAGTTTCGTAGCCTTGAACTTTTAGCAATTTTATTAATAAAAGGGGGTGGGCTACGAGTTCATTTCTTTTGTTCGA
>JALVRY010000267.1 GCA_027024625.1 Thiotrichaceae bacterium | reverse complement strand
CATCACGTAATGGCTCAAGTAGTTGATCAACCTCGGCATCATCTGCACGACCTTCTATTCCCAGTGCACCTTGCCCGACTGCAGGAAGCATTGTCTCCGGCGGAATGATACTGGTGATTCGATCATCAAAACCCATACGTTTCAGACCAGATGCTGCCAGTATAATCGCGTCATATTCACCCGCTTCAAGTTTAGCGATACGTGTATTAATATTGCCGCGAAGCATTTTGATTTCAATATTAGGGTAGGTGTTTTTGATAATAGTTTGACGGCGTAGACTTGATGTGCCAAGAATTGCACCATCAGGTAAATCATCCAGAGATTGGTACTTATCAGAGATGAAAGCATCGCGTGGGTCATCACGTTCTAGCACAGCAGAAAGCTGTAAGCCCTCTGGAAACTCCATTGGCACATCTTTCATAGAATGCACCGCAATATCGGCTCTGCCTTCTAACATCGCAATTTCTAATTCTTTGACAAATAAGCCTTTGCCTCCAACTTTTGATAAAGGACTATTGAGTATTTGATCCCCTTTTGTTGTCATAGGGACTAACTCGATTTCCAAATCAGGATGAAATGATTTTAAACGGCGAGCCACTTCTTCTGCTTGCCACATTGCAAGAGGGCTTTTGCGTGTTGCGATTCTAAGAGGAGTAGACATGATATTGTTGTGTCCAAAGTATTTAGTTGCACGTACTTTACGTCAAATGATATTGAACTTCTAGGAGCTTGTCTGAGAATATGAGTCGTAGTGAGAGAAAGCTGATTTGAGCTAGATTTTTTATCAATTTGAGGCGAATAGTTGTTCTATTTAACAAGAATTGAGGGAAAATCTAGCCAAATTCAACTTTTTCGCAGTAGGCTCACTATTCTCGGACAAACTCTTGGTGCAGTAAACATCATGAAAGCATTGCTGGATCATTAAATAAAAACTAAATAGGTATTAATAATGAAAAATAAACTTGTGGGGCTATTTATTGGATTTCTGTTTATTCTTACCACAGCTCAAATTTATGCAGCAGAAACCGTGGTTAAGCTTGAAGAGGTTAAAGATTTTCAGGTATTAGCAGAGAAAATGTTAAAAGATAAGCTTGTGCTAGTATTGGAATTTCATGCCGAACACTGTGCCTATTGCAAACAATTAGAAGAAGAAATTCTCAACCCAATGCTGATTAGTGGTGATTACAATGATCTTGTGTTGATCAAGCAACTTGCACTGGACTCTGAAATACCTGTAAATGGTTTTGATGGAAAAGTGACAACAGGCGTTGAACTTGGTAAAAAAATGGGCATTACCGTAACCCCTACATTAGTTTTTCTTAATTCTAAAGGGGAAGAAATATCAGAACGTATCATTGGCATAAATACACCTGAAATGTTCGGAGCCTATGTTGATGCGGCAATTGATGAGGGGCAGCAGTCATTGTCTAGTAAAAAGTCTCCCTCTAAAGAATAACGCTTTTACAATGCTAATTTTCTATCTTGGTTCGCCAACTTACACCATCAATCAATAAATCTTGGATTGCGGCATTACCATTGTTTGTAACAGAGACCACTAATTTACCTTTGCTTTGGCGGACTAATGTATCTAATTTTTTGGCATATTCTTCGGGAATATAAAAGCGTTCAATGTTTTTTACTCTAAATTTTCCATTTTGGCAGATGCCTGATAGGTAGAGTTGGCAGTCAGAATTAATCGTTGTCTCTGAAAAACGGTGGTAGGGTTTTAAACAAAGTTGGACGCTTGAAGACTCTGTTTTACAGTTGTTTTCAGCTTGGTAATCGATGTTGTAGCGGAGGTAGTGCCCTGATAACAAGTCCCTAGGGTCAAAGCCCTTGATTGGAAAAATCACAGTCTCGCCTGTGTTTACAATACTTTGCTTATATACCATCAGACAGAGTAGGGCGATGATAGGAAGGGCGATAGATAATAATAGTCGATTCATGTCAGTTTCCTCGCCCATGCATGTAACTGTCCACGATACTGATACCAACCATAGCTTACGGCAATAATCACTAAGCCAGAGATAATAAACCCCAAACCTGTTGCTGCTAGTCCACCCATTGCCTCAAAGTAAACAATTAAAAAACGTAAACCGATAAGAAAGGTCACAAGGTTAAAGAGCTGTTTTTGCCCAGTCATGCCAAGATGTAAAGCATAGAGCAGAAGAATAGAGAGTATTAGAAATGGGGCAAATAAGTCTTGAAACAGCCCCTCGTTCCACTTACTAATCGCCAGTAAACTGGGGTGATAAAGTAATAATAATAAGCTGAGAGCCAATAATAAAAATAATTTGCTGAGATGTGTATAGCTGGGTCGTAATATGATTAATACGGCTAATATGGAGGCGATAATATAAACAGGTAAAAATAACCCTGAGATAAAACCAGACCAATTGTGAGTCCAGTAAAAAATATCGGCAAAAATGAGACAAGCAATTGCATTGATTACAAACCAAAAGCGAAAGCTATCAGCGAATCGAATTTGTTTAAAATAATCAGCAACTAAAGCTAAGCTAATGCTTAATAAAGGAGCAAGGAGTAAAGCGCCTGCAAATCGGGTTTCGATATTCCACCAGCGATGAGCTAAGCCCATTGACTCATAGCGATATTCAATAAGTGTCCAAATAAATCCAGATAAAAATAAACTTACCCATAGAAAGCTGGAAAAATATTTTTTCGAATATAGGGTGATGGGTAATGTGATTATTGCCCAAAGCAATAAGGCGTGATACCACATACCGCCTGTATGGTAAATTTGTGAGATAAGCCCAATACTGGCGAGGCATAATAATTGAAAACTTACCAAAGCAAGTTCAAACCACACAGTTTGCGTGGTACTTTTTTGCAGTCTAAATACAGTTAAACCAAGTAAAATTAGTAATATAAAATCGATAAGCAGTTTTATTGATGCAGGAATATCTGCCCAGTTTGCTGCGATGATAGATATGATACCAATGCCACTAACGACAGCCCCTAGCATCATAAAGCCATATACTACCCAGTGATTATTTGAGTGATGTTTGGCTTCATAATTTAGGATGTTTTTTTGTTGTTCGGCTGTAATAAGCCCATTTTCTTGCCAATTCAGCAGTTTTTTATCAAGTTTCATTCGCTTAGTTTACACTAAATACATTACGTCTTTATGGTAAACTCCTGCTCCCAGTTAAAACGACAATATAAAATCTATGCAACATGACAGCCTACATCGCTTTTTAATCGAAAACACCAATGTGCGGGGAGAATGGGTACACCTTGATGACACATGGCAACAGTTATTAGCCTGCGCAGATTACCCAGCCGTAGTTAAAAAAGTCTTGGGTGAAGCATTAGCGGCAACTATGCTACTTTCTGCCACCCTAAAATATAACGGGACTTTGTCTCTTCAAATCAATGGTAATGCTGCGATTAGCTTATTGCTAATCCAAGCAACATCGGCAGGTACAGTACGTGGCTTAGCTCGTTACAAAGCAGAGCCAAAGAGTGATAGCTTGCAGGATTGTTTCGGTGAAGGGAATTTAGTCATTACGATTGAACCTAATGATGGAGGAGAGCGTTATCAAGGCGTTGTTGGCTTGCAGAAAGCCTCCTTAGCCGATGCCATTGCTGACTATTTTGAACAATCTGAGCAGTTAAAAACACGCTTATGGTTAGCCGCTGATGATGCATCATCGGCTGGTTTGCTATTGCAGCGTTTACCTAATGCTAATAGTGAAGATGATGATGGCTGGAATCGTACAGAACAACTCGCTGAAACTGTTACGGCAGAAGAATTATTATCTATTGATGCACAGACTTTATTGTATCGCTTGTTCAATGAGGAAAATGTTCGTTTATTTGATGCTGAACCCCTTCAGTTTCAGTGTGGTTGCTCGCAAGCAAAAATTGAAGCGATGATTCAGTCACTCGGTCAAAAAGAAGCAGAAGGCATTATTGCGGAGCAAGAAGAAATTGCGATTGATTGTGAGTTTTGCAATCGTCACTATCAATTAGACAGTATTGACGTAAAACGGATTTTTACTGAGAACACCGTCGAAGCAGGAACAACGGTACATTAATATGAAAGTTCTCATCGTTTACGCTCATCCTAATGAGAGCAGCTTTAACCACGCAATGTTGGAACAAATTAGCTTTGGTTTGCAAGAAGAAGGGCATGACGTTCAAGTTAAAGATTTATATGCTGAAAATTTTGATCCCGTGCTACGTGCATCGGATTTAGAGCAACTACAAAAGGGTAATACACCTGAAAGTATCGTAGTTGAGCAAGAGTCTTTACGTTGGGCAGAAGGTTTGGTGTTTATTTATCCACTTTGGTGGTTTGGGCGACCTGCAATCCTCAAAGGCTGGTTCGATAAAGTACTCACCAATGGTTTTGCTTTTCAATATGGTGATACAGGTCTGAGGGGGATGTTGCAGCATCGTCGTGCATTAGCTTTAATCACAGCGGGAGGAACAGAAGAATTTTTTCAGCAAAATGATGCGGAACATCTAGTGCATCGCCCTATGACTGACGGTACTTTAGCTTTTTGTGGAATTGAAGATGTACATCACCGTATTTACTATGATATTGCAGGCATGGGAGATAAAGGGCGGCAAAATGTACTAGAAGAAGTGGCTGGTTTAGGTCGTCACTTTAATGAATGATGCTCAATTATAAAATTTACGGTGCACTTGAATCTAAGCCCAGCATTATGATGCTACACGGTCTACTTGGTTCACTCGATAATTGGAGTAGCCAAGCTAAATTGCTGCAAGAGCAATATGCTGTGATTACTGTTGATTTACGCAATCATGGGGATTCTCCGCATGTTAGAGGTATGTCTTATCGTGAAATGGCAGCAGATGTTGTTGAACTGCTG
>JALVRY010000266.1:2237-4865 GCA_027024625.1 Thiotrichaceae bacterium | reverse complement strand
TAATCATACTGGA
Source organism: Thiotrichaceae bacterium (assembly GCA_027024625.1). Lineage (GTDB taxonomy): Bacteria > Pseudomonadota > Gammaproteobacteria > Thiotrichales > Thiotrichaceae > S015-18. Next base: position 4,852 of record JALVRY010000266.1, on the reverse strand, counting down.
AGCTATAAAACAGCAATAATTGCTTAAGTGGCTGTATAGACTTCTATTGGGTATCTATGGTGTATTAAGTGGTTTGGTTAGTAGCACATCAAGGGGGCAGAGAAAAATCGTCCTTGCTATATGTGACCTTTTACATGTTTTGAAGGCTTGTGCTACCATCGACAGTCATGATTCAACAAATAACATCCCCTGAAGCTGAAGCACAAAATTATTCTCAAGATGTAATCGTTAAGTGTAATCATGTTGAATCGGCGCATACAATTCTTGCGCATAAACACTTGCGAGGTCAGTTGCTTTTTATATCAGGTGGTAATCTATCGGTAAAAATAGAAAACGAGCAATGGTCTGTGACACCTCAGCAAGCAGTTTGGATTCCACCACTTGCGACACACGAAGTTTCTTCATCAAATGGCTTAGTCTATTGCAGTGCGTATATTGATGAGTCATCTAATATACTAAATTCCATACGTTCTGGTACGGTTGTACTATCAACGTTAAGTCGTGAATTAATGCATAAATGTGCAACATTTGCTGAGGATTACAAACGTAACAGCCCAGAAGCTCGACTTGAAAAAGTGCTTCTTGATGAGTTAACTTCAATATCAAATGATGATAATGCTGTGCCACTGCCCAGTGATCCTCGTTTATTAACGATTTGCAATACTGTATTGGCAAAACCTTGGTTAGATAAAACATTATCTGACTGGAGTGAATTCTGTGGAGCGAGTGAACGAACACTTGCCCGTTTGTTTAAAGCACAGACGGGGCTTACTTTTTCTCAGTGGCGCGATAAAGCACGGGTTTCATATGCGATTGATCAAATAGCAAAAGGAAATTCATTAACAACTATATCGGTAAATCTTGGTTACAGTCGTCTCAGCACCTTTACATCTATGTATAAACGTACGACGGGTCTTCCACCTTCTAAGCATGTAAAAAAATGTCTTTTTGAGCGTACTCTTTAACTGTTTGCTAAAAACGATTGTTGGTTCTGTATGTAATACTAATAAAATAGCACAACCCAATCTACTGGAGAACGTTCATGCTACAGAAAAATCACCTATACTATATTTTTTTATTATTGATCTTTATAAGTTTCACTACGTCTACGTATGCTAAGAAAATAGGAAAAGTTTCTGGTGCAACAGATGTGGTCATCCCTGCTTATTTTAAAGATAGCTTTCTAGACTTTCGTGATGATGCAAAGGAAGCGGCAGATTCTGGCAAACACATGTTGATATTTGCACATCTAAATGGCTGTCCATACTGCAATAAGATGTTAAAAGACAACTTTGTTGCATTTGAAAAAGACGGAGGAAATAGGGAGCTAATCGAGGCAAACTTTGACAGTATTGACCTCAATATCAAAGGTAGTCGCAATGTTATATTTGATGAAGACACCAAAGTGCCAGAAATAGAACTGGCACAAGCCTTACAGATAGTGTACACACCCACTCTATTATTCATGAATTCAAAAAATAAAGTAGTTAGTCGCATCAATGGTTATCGATCACCAAGAGAGTTTAGACAGGTTCTCAATTTTGTTAAAGATAAAGCGTATGAGACAACTGACTTTTCAAGCTACCGAGCTGAACACCTTACTGACTCTGTTTATACATTATTGAATCATGAGAACTTTATAGAAAGTACTGATTTGAGCAAACTTTCAAAGTCGAATAAGCCATTGGCAATTTTATTTGAAGATAAAACATGTGATGAATGTGATCGTTTTCATAAGGAAATCTTAGACCTGCCTGAAACTAAGAAGCTAATGAAATCATTCAATTTTGTTCGGCTTGATGCTTTATCAGAGCAAAAGATTATCGATCCAAAAGGCACTGTAACTACTGCACGTGAATGGCTTAGAGGAGAAGGTATAAGCTATCGTCCTGCAATGCTGGTTTATGTGGATGGTGAGGAAAAGGAAAGGCTAACAGGTTTGATTAAATCGTTTCACTTTCAGCAATTATTGAGCTTTTTCGCAGAGAAAAAGTATCTGAAATATCCTAATTTTATTGCTTATGGTGAGGAGTATCAAAAAGGAATTTTAAAATCAGGTAAAGATATTGATATTTGGAAGTAATGATTTATAGCTTTCCCCTCTACATTCTTTACCATTTTCTCTGAGAAGTCCATTTGTGCATTCTTTTAAGTGTATATTTTAGCAGGCATCTATTAAATAATTGAAATTCCTATGATGAATAAATTACTATCAATTTTACTTTTGCTTTTAATGTTTAACAGCTACGGAGCAAGTCCAGATAACCAATCAAAAGGATTCAGTTTAGCCAATAAATTAGGCATTACTGGCATCGGTGAAACCAATGCGCCACTGCGTCCTGATAAAGCATTCAGCTTTGATATGATTGCTAAAGACAAGCAGAATATCAGTGTTAGATGGCGCATCACCCCAGGTCACTACCTGTATCAGCACAAATTTAATTTCAGTATTATTAATCCAAAAACGGGTGTGTCTTTAGGTAAGCCAAATATGCCAGCAGGCGAAAAAAAACATGATGAGTACTTTGGGGATATTATTGAGTATACAAAGAACTTTGATATGAATCTTCCTCTGATTGGAAAAACAGATTCTGCAACAATCAAAGTAAGTTACC
>JALVRY010000266.1:0-2227 GCA_027024625.1 Thiotrichaceae bacterium | reverse complement strand
TTTAGGAAGTGATGCAATCACCTTTAATAACAAACAAGCAATCAGCACAGGAAATAGCTTTCTTGATAAGAGTATTAATAGTAAAAGCTTACTGAGTATCTTTATTGCTGCTTTAGGTGCAGGCTTGCTATTAGCGTTCACCGCTTGTATGTATCCAATGATCCCTATACTTTCTAGTATTATCGTTGGGCAGGGAAAAGGAGTTTCAGCACTAAAAGGGCTTGGTTTATCTTTGATGTATGTATTATCGTTGGCTATTACCTTTGGTGTTGTTGGGGCTATAACCGCTTCTGTCGCTGGTGGCATTGGTGTACAGGCTTACTTCCAAAATACCTATGTGCTGATAGCTTTTTCACTACTCTTTGTAGTATTAGCATTTAGTATGTTTGGCTTTTACGATATTCAAGTACCTTCGTTTATACAAAACAAACTCTCTAATTTAAGTAATACCCAAAAAGGAGGATCATTAATTGGTGTTGCTGTTATGGGTTCACTATCTGCTTTGATTGTTGGACCTTGTGGTGGTCCTGTACTAGCAGCTATGCTTGGCTATGCTGCAGCGTCATCAAGCATGTTAAGTGGTTTTATTGCGCTCTTTGCCTTAGGTCTTGGAATGGGGCTTCCTCTGCTTATTGTTGGGGCAGGTGGTGGAAAACTACTACCAAAAGCAGGCAACTGGATGTCCGTAGTAAAAGCATCAGCTGGTGTCATTCTTCTTGGTGTAAGTTTAATTATTCTTGAACGTATGCCACATATCTTCTCTACGATGTTTACTATGTTCTTGTGGGCACTTTTACTGATCGTTACAGGAGTTTATCTTGGAGCTTTTAATTCATTAAAAGAAGGCGCTAGTGGTTGGATGAAGCTATGGAAAGGCTTTGGTCTTGTCGCAATTTTATATGGTGCTATTGTTTTAGTTGGCGGGCAAATTGGTGGTCAAACAGTCACCGATCCATTGTATGGGCTCAAGAACGGGATAATAGGAAGCACATCAGGTACATCACATACATCACAAGGGTCAAGCCAAAGTGGTGATGCTTCACTAGAGCATGTTACCTTTAAACGCATCAAAAATACCGAAGATTTAAAGCGAGAAATTCAGCAGGCTAAGAAACAAGGCAAAGCACTAATGTTGGATTTTTATGCAGACTGGTGTTTGTATTGTAAAGGTTATGAGCGTTATGTTTTCCCTGCGCCATCTGTGCGTAAGTATCTAGACAATATGGTGCTTCTACAAGCTGATGTTACGGTCATGGATAAAACAGATGAAGCGCTAATGAAAGTTCTAGGCATATCTTTACCTCCCGCTATTTTATTTTTTGATAAAAATGGCAAAGAGGTTCCTGCTTCGAGAATTTTAGGATCAATGGAGACAAAAGAGTTTGCAGACCATCTGGAGAAATATATGGGGTCGAATTAAGGAGGACGAGGTGAATATGATTACTCATCAAGCAATAGGTGAGAATATCAACTTGCTATTTTTGGCAGTAAACGCCTAAAGGTAGCCCCTCTTTTTTTCTGGAAGTAAGATAAAATGCGTAAAATATTGTTATATATAATTATCGTATTAACAGTAATAGCATCATATTTCATGTTAAATATATATTTTTCTGGACTCAAGGTTAATAAATCAGTTCAGGGGTTATATCGTAATGTATTGGTCGCTAGTTATGTTAATTACTTCAATGATTACGCTTTAAAGTCTGCAATTTTAGATGTTAATGATGAATTCATAAATTTGCCAGACAAAGATAGGTTTAGCTATTTCAAAGAGGTAATAATATGCTGTAATGTATTGATTTATAGTGGGGAAATGACAACATTATTTATTGAAATGATTGGCAGGGATAGAAAGGAATTTGGATTTTATTTACAAGATTTCGCTGCCTCTGGTGAATATAAAAAATTAAATAAGGAAGAGAAAAAAAGAATTATGTTTTGGGTTGATGCATTATCATATATTTATTAGTACGCGATATTAGTCATCATCAGCGTATCCAATTATTTTTCCATAGGGTGGTGTGGGGAGGGGTAGAGAAAAACTAGCCCTTACCCGATTTAGAATTAATGTTTCAATCACCAAAATATTCGCAGTATTGCCAAAAAATAGATTATGATGCATCTCCCATAAAATAATAATTTTGCTATAAAAGTAGTAATATTTTCATACGGATAGAAAGATTATATGTACAAATTTACATTTATAGACCTTTTTGCAGGTATAGGA
>JALVRY010000265.1 GCA_027024625.1 Thiotrichaceae bacterium | reverse complement strand
GGATGCAATAGAATTATGTAAAGAGACGAGATTTGATGTCGTGTTTTTAGATGAAAACATGCCAGGAATGAGTGGGCTTGAAACATTGAATGTAATTAAGGAGTCGAAACCCGCATTACCAGTGGTGATGATTACCAAAAGCGAGGAGGAGTATATCATGGATGAGGCGATAGGCTCAAAAATTGAGGATTATTTAATCAAGCCAGTAAACCCAAATCAAATCTTGCTTTCTGTTAAGAAAATACGAGATAATCGTCGTCTGATAGACGAAAAAACAACGATGGGTTATCAGCAAGATTTTAGAAATATCAGCATGGCATATAACGATGATATTAACTATCAGGATTGGGTTGATATTTATAAAAAGCTGATTTATTGGGAGTTAGAGATTGACCAAACAGAAAATAGGGACATGTCTGAAGTGTTAGATATGCAGAAAAGTGAGGCAAATTCTAATTTCACAAAATTTATTATTGAAAATTATAAGGACTGGCTCAATGACCCGCATGTGGAAAAACCAATGCTGTCTCATCAGGTGATGAAAAACAAGGTGTTTCCGGAATTAGAAGAAAATGTACCTGTATTTTTTATTGTGATTGATAACCTGAGGTTTGATCAGTGGAAGGTAATAGAACCGATGATTGCAGACTATTTTAATGTACAGCATGAGGAAGCGTATTTTTCAATTCTACCAACCACTACTGCCTATTCCAGGAATGCAATATTTTCAGGGATGATGCCTTCTGACATGGCAAGATTTTACCCAGAATTATGGAAAGGTGAGGATGAAGAAGGAGGGAAGAATAATTCCGAAGATAAGTTTCTGGAGAAGCAATTAGAAAGGAATAATCTGAAAATAAAGTCGAGCTACCATAAGATTAAGAATATGGCAGCTGGTAAAAATCTAGCGGGGAGCATCAATAATTTAATGACCAATGACCTGAATGTGATTGTCTATAATTTTGTAGATATGCTGTCGCATGCACGGACGGAGATGGAAATGATTAGAGAACTAGCACCTGATGAGTCAGCCTATAGGTCATTGACGAAATCATGGTTTTCGCATTCACCATTGTTTGACATTCTTAAAAATATATCGGAGAAAAAATCGAAAGTAATTATTACCACCGACCATGGCATGGTACGCGTTAAGAATCCCTACAGGATTATTGGCGATAAAAACACCAATACCAATTTACGGTATAAGCAAGGAAAAAATTTGGGATTTGATGATGACGATGTGCTGGTGAGTAGAAATCCTGCAGAGTTGTGCCTGCCCAAAACAAATGTGTCAACTGCTTACGTCTTTGCTGCTGAAGATTACTTTTTTGCTTATCCGAACAACTATAATTACTATGTAAAATACTATAAGGATACTTTTCAACATGGTGGCATTTCAATGGAGGAAATGATTATTCCTTTGGTAACTTTGTCTACGAAATGATTCTGGCAGAAACCTATTTACCCTCTCCATCAGAGTCTCTCGCAGAGGACTCTGCAT
>JALVRY010000264.1 GCA_027024625.1 Thiotrichaceae bacterium | reverse complement strand
ACCACACATTTCCGGTAGGGCCATCGTTCCAGCAGGAAGGTTTGGGTTCGTCAGGTGTTTTCCAGTATGTGGAATAGGCTTTATCAGCCGAGCACCAGTTGTCGAAGTCAGTCAGCACAATTGCGTGGTCTTTCCAGTCGTAGTCTTTATCTGTGTCCAGACACAGCGTAAAATTACCTGAATAATCCCAAGGATTCCCTCCCTGGCGGTGATCTACTTCAATGTAATACTCCTGACCAGAGACAAGACCATTTGTCTGGCAAACAATATGTGTATATTCGCCAAGGTAAGTCTGGCATCCGAGAACATTTCCCGAACCATCAACAATGGCAACCTGTGCATACCTTAGTGTACCGTAGTTGCTTCCTGTTCTCACAGTGACTTTTATAAACGAACCCGTAGCTGTAAATTTAAACCAGACATTTTGAACAGGTCCGTTGTACCAGCAATCAGGTTTAGCTTCATCAGGAGTAGCTCCGGAAGTTGTGTAGGCTTTATCAGCCGAACACCAGTTGTTAAGATCGGTTAGCTCAATGGCATTTATTTTATTGTCATTGGCTGGCTGGGCAAATAACCTGGTATATGATAACACCAGTGTTGCCGCAATTAATAATAAGTATTTACTTTTCATAATTTAAGATTTATTGAATAAATTATTTAATAAGAAAAATGATTAAAAATATCAAAATCAATGAAAGCACATAAATTAATGTGGCTTTCATTATTTTACTGTTTGTCATCATAATATATAGTTTTCGTTAGTTCGTTACTTTCAATCCGTATTGAAAAATCCATCAATATTTTCATCATTGAATAGTGATAACCAGAAAAACAAGCCTTCAATCTTCAAAATACCTTCTATAGCTTTGATTCTTGCTTTATTTTTATCAAACCCTTTTTCAGAAATATATTTTTCTTCTAAAACCGATTTGAATTTAGAATAAAACTTAATCGCGTCAGTTTTAAAAGCCGGATAGATTGTTAATGCTTCAAAAAACATAGCAAAATAGGCTGACAGGCCCCTGTTTGTCAGCTTATTAATCTCATCTAAAAATGTATTTATGAACTCTTTAGTGATTGATTCAAATTCATCAAGTGATTTATTCCTGATCTTCTCAATCTCAGTTTCTTTTTTGAAAGATAAAAAGTATTTGTCAATGACTTTTTCTAACAATGGCAGATTTTTTGAGCCCTTGAACTTTACCTGCATCAACACAAAGGCTTCACGGAAATCTTCTGCTCTATAAAGCCCCTCCTGTTTGCTTAGCTCACTCAAGACTTGATCAAAGTAGACAATCTCTACAAGATTTTTAAGAGAAAAACCATCTCTATCCAAAATATATTTCACCCTAATCCCTCTGGCATCTAACAAGGAGTAGAGCCTCATCACCTCAGCGTTCGTATAGGCTAAAACTGCACAGTTTTGCAACATCTCTTCTGTTTCAATCTTTTTGACCGCAGGCATAACCAGATCACGCCATAGGCAAGTCTGTACAGTAAC
>JALVRY010000263.1 GCA_027024625.1 Thiotrichaceae bacterium | reverse complement strand
AGTAAGGTTACCTGTTTTTCCTTTACGATAAAAACTGGCGTGCTGCTCCAATAAAGCTTCCGCACTTTCAGGTGGAATACTTGCAATCATTGATTCACTCGGTAATGACAACTCCTTATTACGCATCATGAAGTTAATATTACCTCCTTTAAATGCGTGAGGATTTTTTGCTAAAATAGCAATCATTATCTGTGCTTTAGAAAGCTGGGAATTAGGGTAATTTTTCTTAACAATACCGCTAAGTGTTCCTCTGGCTATTGCGGTATCCTTTATCGGGTCGGCAATGAGAGAGGTGGTAGTGGTCGTTAAAACGATCATACTCATGAAGAGCAGTAGAGAGCGTAGATTTTGAGAAAAATAGTTGACGAAAGAGAATTTTTTCATAATTTATAGATACTTTATTGGGTATTTGAAATTGCCTATATCCTACTTCAGTTGAAAACTAGTCTACCATTCCTTTGCGATACTCTGTATTGTTTTCCAGTCTTCTGATAAGGGCTTCTTAGCATTTAGCATGTTTTGAATCATGGCTTCCAACGCTTCTTTATTTTGCGAATGATAGTAAATACCTAATAATTCTTGCTCTACTAATGGTTGTTTTCTTTCTTTACTTAGTATGTCACGTTCTAATAATGTTTGACTCTCTTCAATGCTACCATAAGCGACGCAATAACGTGCTTTATCAATGGGATTATCGTAATTTTCATTTAGAAATTCGGTCAGAATTGTTGCTTCATCCTCTTCTTCATTACTGCTTGTTTGTCTGCAACTATCACTGATCAAAGTAGCACCAGGATAGCGTATACAATCAAGATTGTGATCCGTATTTTTCTCTAGCCACTCTCTAAAATAAGCCCTACTAGAAATGCTGAGAAGAGGGCTGGTCAAATTAAACATTTTTTCTTTGATAGCGCTACCTGTGGTTTTTAAGGTAATAAAGAAATCTTGCAATGCACCTGACAAATAAGGCTGTAGATGAATATCCATTGCCAGCATAATACGTTGTGTATGGGTTGATAATTCTTTGGGATTAGCGCGGACTGCAAGTGTTAGTCGTCGCCACTTACATAATGGATCTTTAGAGTCAATAGAATTTAAGTCTGAGATAAATGATGTCACGTTATTTTCCCTGTAAAATAGTCCCCCATCTGGGAGTTCCTTTAGTGATGATCAGAAGGATGAGTCGCTTAAATATTGTGCGATAGGCTTTCTAATTCCCTCTATAAAACGGTAGCTTAACGCATTTATTATACCTATTGATAGAAGAGGAGCTAGAACAATTCTATAAAAAAAACTACTAGCTTTATTATTTTACTGACAAAGCGATCTATTGACGGTTAGAGTGTGAGCATTCCTAAGTCGTTGCGGGATATTATTTCTTTCTTGTGACTTTTTTATCTGTAAAGGTTTTGTCTGGCTTGGATAATACTGTTCCTTGTGATTTATCCTTACGTCCTTTAAGCATACGTGCATAAATTTCCTTATCACCCGCTGATTTTTTC
>JALVRY010000262.1 GCA_027024625.1 Thiotrichaceae bacterium | reverse complement strand
TGGTATTAACCATTCCTGCTAATGCGGGTCAAGAAGGCAAGCTATTTGGTTCTGTTAGTAATGTTGAAGTATCAGAAGCAATCAACGCAACAGGTGTTGCTGTTGAACGTAGTGAAATTCGTATGCCTGACGGTGCAATCCGCATGGTCGGTGAATACGAAATTGGCGTTCACTTACATACTGGTGTTGACGTTGTTGTTAAAGTTATTGTTGAAGGTGATGACGCTGCTGAATAGCAGTATCCAACGCTTTGATACAAGAACAAATGTAATTATCATGTAATCCACATGAAATGGTTACATTGCGACAAAAGCCTCGTGAGAAATTTCTTGCGGGGCTTTTTTTGTTTATGCGTTTATACAAAAGCATAAATGATTTATAGTTTAGGTTACGGAAACTGATTAAGTCTAAAATATTGGAAGCGACACTTTAGTGTCGCCAGTAAGGTATTGAAATACTCTTATTTCGAGCGAGGCTAAACTACTTGATCAGAGTTTCCTTAAAATATCTAAACGCTAAAACGATAATAATCCCAATGCCAGAAACCATCGACTCATTAAAAATTCCTCCTCATTCCATTGAAGCCGAGCAGTCCGTCTTAGGCGGGCTAATGCTGGATAATCACGCATGGGAGCAAATTGCTGATAGCGTCAGCGAAGAGGATTTCTATCGCTACGACCATCGTTTAATCTTTCGAGCCATTGCAGATTTAGCGGAAGATAATCAACCGCTGGATGTTGTTACTCTGTCGGAATGGCTAGGTAAACGAGGTGATTTAGATGATGCGGGTGGCTTGGCATATTTGGGCACAATGGCGAAAGACACACCCAGTGCTGCAAATATTCGAGCTTATGCTGGGATTGTGCGTGAGCGATCCATTTTACGGCAGTTAATCGGCGTAGGAACAGGGATTGCTGATTCAGCATTTAATCCGGGCGAGCGAGGTAGCAAAGAAATACTGGACGAGGCTGAAAGTGCTGTATTTAAAATTGCCGAACAAGGTTCAAAGCAAGGACAAGCATTCAAGCCTATCAAAAGTTTGCTAAAGACAACGCTCTCTCATATTGATGAACTCAGCAAAAATGATTCAGCCATCACGGGCTTGCCAACAGGCTATACTGATCTTGATAATATGACGTCTGGGCTGCAAAAAGGCGATCTGATTATCGTCGCGGGTCGTCCATCTATGGGTAAGACTACATTCTCAATGAATATTGCAGAATTTGCCGCCGTTTCAACGAAAAAGCCTGTTGCCGTTTTCAGTATGGAGATGCCCGCCGAGCAGCTTACCATGCGGATGCTTTCCTCAATGGGACGTGTTGATCAAGGGCGATTGCGTACAGGTAAACTAACCGATGATGATTGGCCTCGCATTGCACAGGCCGTTAAAATGTTCTCAGAAGTTCCCATGTTTATTGACGATAGTGCAGCTTTGTCGCCAACAGAAGTCCGCGCAAGGGCAAGACGACTCGCCCGCGAACATGGTCAGCTTGGCTTAATCGTAT
>JALVRY010000261.1 GCA_027024625.1 Thiotrichaceae bacterium | reverse complement strand
AATCAGCATCATCAAATTGAAAACGAGAAGGGAAGCCCGTACACAATACTGACTGAGCTATATTATCAACACTTGAGACATGAAACCTATCACCATTTAAAAATGAGCCAAACTCCCTACCCCCCCAGACTAAATCACCTGTTGGATATACACCAAGCACACCAAATACAGGCCTATTATTATCATATAAAGCGATGGATACAGACGCATTCCCCAAACCTCGAATGAAGTTTACTGTGCCATCCAATGGATCCACAATAAATCTCAATCCAGATACAGGGTCACCCGATAATTCACCTGATTCTTCACTCAGTATTGGCAAACCTGTTGGGCGAAGCTGTTTTAAAATGTCCTGCTCGACTAGGCGATCTGCTTCCGCCTTCATTTCTTTTGGAAGCTCTGTTGAAAACTCAAATCCTTGAATCTTATTTTGCTTCAGTTCACATAATTTTTGGCTCGCTGAACTCGCTGTTGTTTTCGCTAATTCAAGTAACTCTAGAATATCATGCACGCTTAATTGCTCTCATCAAATAAGCACCAACCAAATGATCTATAATCATGTGGGCATCTTCAGCAGGGCCATACTCTTTAGGATCAGTTGGCACATGCAGACTTTCTTTTGCCATTCCCCTCATCTTACCCCCATCAAAAGCGGTAATTGCAACGGTATGGATTCCTGCACTATCAGCATACTCAAAACTCTTTAGTAAGTTTGAAGAATTTCCAGAAGCAGATATAGCTACCAAAACATCGCCTTCTTTTGCTAACACCATAAGTTGACGAACAAAAATCTCATCGTAACCAAAGTCATTGCCTAAGGCTGTCATTACAGGCACATTATCGGTCAGGCTAAGCACTCTAAAGGGAATCTCATAGGAGTTGGTGCCAATTGATAAATCATTTGCAAAATGGCTAGCTGTTGCTGCACTACCACCGTTGCCAATAAAGAATACAGTAGCCCCACGTTCACGCGCATTAAGTAGCGTCTCAATAAACTGTTTAACAGCGGCAGGATCAATGCCATCAAGTACTTGTTTTAAGTAATCAAAATAGCGTTGAGAGAATACTTCGATATCTTCAGTAAAGATACGATCAAGATTATTCATATAAGTATTATATTAGTTATTTGGATTTGGAATATCATAGGCTTGTCTCCATTCAGAGTCTGCATGATAAATACTGTATACCAATTTCATCGTTTGCAAGGCATCATCAGAAGAACCGCTCGTAATAGGCTTATCATTTAATATACAGTCAGCAAAAACACGAATTTCTTCACTCCATGAAGGGTCTTTATTATAACGTGTTAACTGCTCTCGTGGGTCTCCATTATCATTATCGGGATCCGCATAGATAATTGATAATGTTTCAGCACCGTAACTTTTTGACCCTGAAAGAATTCCCCCCAATACAAGGCTTCCCCTCTCTAGATTAATATCTAAATGAAAGCGATGTCGCCACTGAGTTGCAGATGAATTTAACATGCCCACAATTCCTTGCTCTGTTTT
>JALVRY010000260.1 GCA_027024625.1 Thiotrichaceae bacterium | reverse complement strand
AATACTACGCAAGTAAATTTTCATCTATTTATAATATCTATTGATAACTGGTAGCTTTTCAAGCATGAAAGGTAGCGATAATGCAGCAATTGTTTTATTTGACTAAAAATAGACAATGAATCAATAATTAGTCTTTTGTCAAATAATACATAATAAAAGGGTTATTCTTGTCTCGGCTTAATCTTGATGAGCCTAAAGAAGCAACCCGTCTAATTTAGGGGAATACCATGAAAGTTTTGCAACTTGCTACCTTTTCTAGCGTAGCACTTATCGTTTTATCCGCTTGCCAGCCACGTTCAACACTGCCTCCACCAGTAGCCGTTGTGATTAAACCAAAACCTCCTGAAATCATTGAAGTCCCTGCAATGATCACACCACCTTCTGTTGTTACCGTAAAGCCCCCACCTCTTATTCATTATCCAAAAGGTGTTGAACGTCCTCGCCTTTCTGCTTATGAACTACGTGTGATTAGCGATAAAATTTACTTAAATGAAGCGTCCTCTAATCCCGATAAATTAATGATTTGGGCAAAAGGTGAAAACTTTGCATCCGTAGGGATAGGGCATTTTATTTGGTATCCCGCAGGAGAACCAAAGCGCTTTGATGAAACATTCCCTGCCATGATTGACTATTTTGTTAAAAATAACGTGGCAATCCCCTCATGGTTAGCAACAGCACGTCACACAGGAGCACCGTGGAAAAATAAAGCGACCTTTGAACATGCCAAGAATGATAAAGAATTTCGCCAGTTGAAAATGCTATTACTGAATACCAAAGAGCTACAAACACAGTTCTTTTTTGATCGCATTCATGAATCCATCCCACAAATTGTAAAGCTTGCGCCCCCCCAAGATCGCAAGCGAATTATTGCTAATTACAACGCCTTAGCTCATACCAAAGGAGGCTGGTATCCTTTAATTGATTATATTAACTTCAAAGGTAAAGGCATTAAATCGAGTGAACGCTATCACAATCAGGGCTGGGGATTATTACAGGCATTGCAGGAGATGCAGCCTGTTGAAGCAGGTGTACAAGCGTTGGATGAGTTCTCACGAGCAACACAAGCAGTATTGGAAAGACGTGTGAGAAATTCGCCACCTGCTAATAACGAAAATCGTTGGTTACCTGGCTGGAAAAATCGAACTAGTACTTATAAGCGTTCTTTGCTATAACAGGCTAAATAACCTCTCTCTTTTGCCCCAAAATACTTGCACAACCTCACAGAGTGGAGAAAAAAGTTAGCTATATTTTTAGCGTGATTTTCTTCTTTGCATATGGACAATATTCTGCCTTACGTTGCCCCTCTTTATAACAATATTATCTTCAAAAAAACCGACCATGCACCTCTTACATATTTTTTCCCTTATTTTTCTTTTGCTGTTTTCTATTTCAGCCTCTGCTGATGACTATACACCACAAAAATTTTTTAATAGTGGTGATATGGGTGTGTTTAATGACTTACGCTCAGGTGAGTTACTTAAGTCAATCACAAGTAAAAATAAAACCTAC
>JALVRY010000259.1 GCA_027024625.1 Thiotrichaceae bacterium | reverse complement strand
GTATCTGGACGTTTTGCATAATGCATTTACAAGTATGCATACTTACTTCAAATCAATATTGGAAATAGCGCGGATAGTATCGCTTCTCTGGGCATTGACTGGCGTGATTCTATGGCTGTCGAGTTATGATTCTCAACGTGGGAAAAGAATGATTTTTGAGGGCCTTATAACATTTTTTGTTGTAAATTTCTTCTTGATTGATCTAATAGATACCCTCTTTAGTTCTTTGTAATTTTTGTTTATTCTGGCAATGCTAATTATATAATGAGGTAGTGACATTCAGCTGATTATGATGCAGTGATGTAGTGACATTGTTATTAACAACTTTTAAATATCTTCATACTCTCTTAACAATTGACTACAACACACTTATAAAATAGATAAATAATAATCTGGAGGATTAACAATGCCAGAGAAAATAACTGTTTCTGTGATAAAGGCTGATATAGGTGGATTAGTAGGGCATCATGTTGTAGCACCTCAGCTCCTAGAGGTTGCTAATAAGGAACTTAAAGAAGCAAAAAATAAGGGTGTTATAATAGACTACTATGTAACTTACTGTGGTGATGATCTTCAGCTGATTATGACACATAGGAAAGGTGAGAATGATCCAACAATCCATGAACTTGCATGGAACACTTTTGTTAAAGCCGCTGATAAGGCAAAAGAACTTAATCTATATGGCGCAGGTCAAGATTTATTGTCAGATGCATTTAGCGGTAATGTAAAAGGAATGGGCCCTGGTAGTGCAGAGATTGAATTTGAAGAAAGACGATCAGACCCAATAATAGTCTTTGCTATGGACAAAACAGAGCCTTCTGCATTTAACTATCCTATTTTCAAAATATTTGCAGATCCATTTAATACAGCAGGATTAGTGATTGACCCACATATGCATGGAGAAGATTTAGACCATACAGGTTTCAAATTCAAGGTGATTGATGTTTATAAAGGTAAGTCTGTGATACTAAAAACACCTGAAGAGATGTATGATCTTCTAGCACTTATCGGCAGCACCGACTCTTACTCGATAGAGCGTGTATGGCGATATGATGATCTCCCAGCGGCTGTTATTTCGACATCCAAGTTATCCCTCATAGCTGGAAAGTATGTAGGTAAGGACGACCCCTTTGCAATCGTTAGAGCTCAAGCAGGTCTCCCAGCAGTTGGTGAAGTGCTGGAACCATTTGCATTTCCATATGCAGTTGCAGGATTTATGAGAGGAAGTCATAACGGGCCTCTTATGCCAGTCAAATCTAACAGTACCATCTCATTTTTTGATGGTCCACCTGTTGTTAGTTGTCGTGCCTTTTGTGTACATAATGGAAGATTGACAGAAGCTGTAGATGCTTTTGATCATCCATACTGGGATTATGTACGTATGAATGTGAGCAGAAAAGCAGAAGAAATACGAAGACAGGGATTTTTTGGTGCTGCAATGTTACCTTATAGTGAACTTGAATATGGCGGAATAGTTGAAAAACTAAAACCTATTGAACCAGAATTCAAGA
>JALVRY010000258.1 GCA_027024625.1 Thiotrichaceae bacterium | reverse complement strand
GTTTGGGCTTTTTTGTTCCTGGTGTTGGTGTAGTGCCTTTTTTGCGTGAAGCTGCTTTTTAGGCAGTAGCATTGGGTGCTCGTGTTTCACCTTTAATTTTTACACCACTGCGGTTTTTACCTGCCCAAATAAAGTCTTGTTGTTCCGTTTTGGTGGGCGTTCGTCGTCGTACTGCTGTTGCCGTTGCCATAATTAATCCTTGGTTACTCGATCAATTTCTTCAATTGTTGTTAATCCTTCTCGGATTTTATTAAGCCCAGATTCCCGCAAATCTAATACTCCCTCTTTGGCTGCCTGATCTGCTAAATCAATCGATGTTCCACCAGCCATTACTATCCGCCCCATTGCATCAGACATGGGCATAACTTGGTAAATACCCACTCGTCCCTTATAACCATGTGAGCATTTTTCACAACCTACTGCTTTATATGTTTTGAGATTATCTAACTCCTCTTCTTTGAATCCTTGTTCAATCAGTACATCATGTGGGAATTTTGCTGGCTGCTTGCAAGAGCACAAACGTCGAGCAAGACGTTGAGCAATAATTAAATTGATGGAAGAGGCAATATTAAAAGCTGGAATCCCCATATTAATAAGTCGTGTTAGCGTCTCTGGGGCGCTATTGGTATGCAGTGTTGATAGTACAAGGTGACCTGTTTGAGCGGCCTTAATAGCAATCTCACCTGTCTCCATGTCTCGCACCTCTCCAACCATAATAATATCAGGGTCTTGTCGTAGAAATGCTTTAAGTGCTGATGAGAAAGTTAAGCCCACTTTATTATTTACATTGACTTGGTTTACACCCGGCAATTGAATTTCAACTGGGTCTTCTGCTGTTGATATGTTTTTTTCAGGACGGTTTAGGATATTTAGCCCAGTATATAGAGTAACTGTTTTACCACTACCTGTTGGCCCTGTTACTAAAATCATGCCATCGGGTTTTGCTAGTGCATCCATATAGGCTTTTTTCTGCACAGGATTAAAGCCCAATTGATCAATCCCCATCTGAGCCGCAGAAGAATCCAGTATCCGCATAACGACTTTTTCGCCATGCATCGTTGGTAAGGTGTTAACACGAAAGTCCATTTTTTGCGTGTCATTATCATAAGTGAAGCGAATATTGCCATCCTGCGGCACACGTCGTTCAGAAATATTCATGCGCGACATGACTTTCAAACGAGATACTAATTGCTGTGCAGTTTTCTTGGGCGGTGTTGAAACAACGGTGAGAATGCCATCCATACGATAGCGAATTCTAAATAAGTCTTCATACGGTTCGATATGAATATCCGAAACACCATGTTCGATAGCATGTTCCAACATTCGATCAACAAAGCGTGATACAGCTCGATCATCATTCTCAAAGCGTTCTAAATCAACACTATCTAAAACATAGCTTTGGGCACGAGTTTCATCAGAAACCGTTAGGCCTATATCACCTGTCCCAACTGTTTCAGAATGTGTTTGGATGCTAGCTAAATAGGTTTGAAATTTATCATAAGCAATGGCAACCGGCTCGGGATTAAGCCCTGTTGAAAACTTTAAATCATCCAGTTTTGCAAGTGCTTCCGGATCTGCAACACCAACAATTAAGGTCGTGTTTTTCTTGAGTAGGGGTAAAAGCTGTAGCGTTGAGATTTGCTCATCTGAGAGTAGCTCTTTTACATCTTCTTTAATTTCAAGAGCATCGAGATCAATTGCTCTTATTTTTTGTGACTTTGCAAAAGCCGTTGCAATATCATCACCACTGACCATATTATTTTTGAGTAATAGTGGGATAATAGGAATCTTTGATGCCAAGGATTGACGAACTGTATTTTCTGCAACAGATGACTCTAGCTTACCTAGACTAACAAGTTGTTTAACTACGTCGGGTAGATGAATGGCATGTGCGGTTGGCATATAAAGTGTTTTTTATAATTATTATTTTATTTAAAAACTTCTGAGCATTGCAATACTAGGTGCTTATCCTAGTGGAGATACATCAGAATGTTTGGGCTTATTTTTATAATTTTAGTGTAGCGTCAATACTCTTAATACAGCATTAAGTCGAACGAGTATCAACATAAGACCTTATATTTTCAACAATTTCTGATAAAAGGAAACTTCCATTATCATCATAAAATCAAAGCCTAAACTCGTAAGCTTAGGCTTTGTTAGCCTGTGTATTTTACACCGACTTATATCACTCTCATTTTAACCATACCTTCAATACTGGCTAACTCCTCAGCAACACTATCAGGTAATTCAGATTCCACATCGACTAATGTGTAAGCTAGATCACCGTGTGAATCATTACGCATGTGTACGATATTGATATTTGCCTTTCCTAAAATATGTGAAAGTTGCCCCACCATATCAGGCACATTTTTTGCTATCATTGAGATTCTTGCTGCACCTTTACGTTCTAGTTCTACATCACACATATTGACTGAATTCACAATCGTGCCATTTTCTAAATAATCTCGCACTTGATTTGCCACCATGATCGCGCAGTTTTCTTCGGCCTCACGTGTTGATGCTCCCAAATGCGGTAATGTCACTACACGAGGATTAGTTTTTAATAAGTTAGAAGGGAAATCACAGACATAAGAATAAACTTTACCCGATTCCAAGCCTGCTACAACAGCTTCATCATTAACAATACCATCACGCGCGAAGTTTAAAATCACCACATTGTCTTTCATGCTTTTTAAACTTTCTTCATTAATCAAATCTTTGGTTGCTTCAATTAATGGTACATGGAAGGTGATGAAATCAGATTTTTGTAATAATTCATCAATACTTTCAGCTGCTTGAACATCTGCTGATAACTTCCATGCATGGTTAATGGTAATGCGTGGGTCATAGCCAATCACATTCATACCCAAAGATCTTGCCGCATTAGCAACCAATACACCAATCGCTCCTAAACCGACCACGCCAAGAGTACGACCAGGTAATTCAAAACCACCAAAATTTTTCTTTCCCGCTTCAACTTGTTTATGAATCTCGGTATCGGAACCTTCTAGGTTTGATGCAAAATCATAAGCAGGGATTAAGTTACGACATGCCATTAGCATACCCGCGATCACTAACTCTTTTACTGCATTAGAGTTTGCACCGGGTGCATTAAAAACAATAACGCCTTTATCACTCATTTTATCTAGTGGGATATTATTTACACCTGCACCTGCTCGTCCCACTGCTTTTAATGAGCTAGGAATATCCATATCGTGCATTTTAAATGAGCGTAGTAAAATAGCATCAGGAGAATCTGTTTCATCGACTACGTTATATTGATCAGCTGGTAATAGCTCCAAGCCTTTATCAGATATATTATTTAGGGTTTGAATTGTATATGTCATGGGGGAAATCCTTGTTTTACCCAAAAACGTGCAACCTTTAGAGTGAAATTCTTCTTCTAATCTACACGCTACTGAGAAATTTTATTTTTGATAATGAGGAAATATACAGCTGAATTCGCAACTTCATTGTTCCATAGTGAAGTTGCGAATTTAGCTTAATAGTACAAAGCAAATTGAGATAGACTTTCGCTCTGCACTATTCACTCTGTTATGCGTTAGATTTTTCAAATTCTTGCATAAAGCTAACTAACGCATCAACGCCCTCTTCTGGCATTGCATTGTAGATACTTGCCCGCATTCCACCGACAGAACGATGACCTTTTAAGGTAACAAGATTATGCTGTGCTGCCTGTTCTAAAAAGCTCGCATCCAAATCTGCATTTGCCAATGTAAATGGCACATTCATCCAAGAACGGAATTCTGTAGGAACAGGACTGTTATAGAAATCAGAGCCATCAATGGCATCATAAAGCTTTTGAGATTTACGTTGGCTAATCTCAGCCATTGCTGCTAAACCACCTTTCTCTTTAATCCACTGGAAAACCAAACCAGAAAGATACCAAGCATAAGTAGGTGGCGTGTTATACATAGAATCTGATTTAGCATGAATCGCATAATCAAACATTGCCGGTGTATCTGTCATTACTTCGCCAATCAGATCATCACGAATAATCACAAGAGTTAACCCTGCTGGGCCGATATTTTTTTGAGCACCTGCGTAAATAATGCCAAACTTTGAAACATCAATCGGACGCGATAATATCGTCGACGACATATCCGCTACTAGCGGCACATCACCTACATCAGGGATTGAATGGAACTCTACACCGCCAATTGTCTCATTAGGCGTATAATGCATATACGCTGCATTAGCGTTTAAATTCCATGTATCAAAATCGGGGATTGTTGTGAAATTGGTATCTTCTGAGCTAGCAACTACATTAATGTCACCATATTTACCGGCTTCTGCAATGGCCTTCTTCGACCACGCACCTGTATTTAGATAATCCGCATGTAATTTATTTTGAGAGCAAAGCAAGTTCATCGGAACCATCGCAAATTGACTACTTGCTCCACCCTGCAAAAATAACACTTTATAGTTATCAGGAATTGCCATCACTTCTCGCAAATCAGCTTCGGCTTGTTCAGCAATCGACATATAATCTTTACCACGGTGACTCATTTCCATCACCGACATACCCGTTCCATGCCAATCTGACATTTCTTGTTGAGCACGTTCCAATACTTCAGCAGGTAACATAGCCGGACCTGCACTAAAGTTATATTTGCGAGTCATAAACTCCATCCTTTTCTATTGTTGAGAATGGAGGGAATAATACTCCAAAATATCCCGCAAGAACTAGTATGTTACAAATAAAATGATATTAAGAAATCCCTGATTAAGTCGGGTCGAATTTCCTGAGAGGAAAAATTCGCTCATTTTTTGATAGAAAATCGAGTAATAGTCACTCTATTGGGAGATTTTATAGCGAAAAATGAGCGGATTTTAACCTCAGGAAAACGACTCATGACTTGATCAGAGATTCCTTAATCAGCTTCTACCGCCAAAGT
>JALVRY010000257.1 GCA_027024625.1 Thiotrichaceae bacterium | reverse complement strand
CGAAGCGGCCGAGAGTGACCACCGGCGTGCCGGCGGGCAGTTCGGCCAGGGCATTCAGCCCCTCGTTGCCGGAGTAGCGGCTGCCATCGATTTCATAGAGGCTGTCGTCGGTGACATGGACGGTCAGCCTGCCATGGCTGACATGACGTACCTGGAAGGGCCGAATGTCGAGGACGAACTGCTGTTGTGCGACATCGACCGAATCGAGCAGACCCCGGGCACGGCGCGTCTTGTCAAGATCCAGGTCCGTGCTGGCGACGAGGATCGGCTCGACCGTGACCGTGGCGCTGTCTCCATTGACGACAACATGATTGGAAGCCTCGAGATCGAAGTCGATGCTCAGGCTGGCCGCTTTGCCGCGACGGATGACAAAACCTTCACCGCCGTTGATCGTGGCGGTCAGAGTCAGGGCACCGAGCGGCTTGCCGTCGACATCCACCGGCGTGCCGGGGATCGAGTTGCCCTCGGCATCCTCGACGGTGATTTCGGCATGATCGTAGTCAATGGTGATCTCGGCCTTCTCATAGACCCCGGCGGGCACGGTGGCGGTGGTCAGAAATTCACTGACATCGATATAGCGGGTGAAATCCAGCCTCGTGCTGTTGGGCAGGGTTTCGATCACCGCGCCATTGGCCCGGTACAGCTTCAATCCGGTGACATCCACCGTGTACTGGTTGAAGTCGCCTTCCGCATCGGTCAGCGAGATGTACAGAGAGCCACTGTCCGTCTCATTGTCGGAAGAACCGCCACAACCGCCGAGCAGGGCGGTGGAGACGATCAATGGTAGCCACAGGCGGCCATTCAGCTTGGTTGAAAGGGTTTGTAGCATCTTGGTTTCCTCATCTTTTTTGCTTGGGTACCCGGCATAACGCAGGAGTTACAAAAGCGATGACAAGATTTTGCAAAAAGTGAAAAAAGTCACTTTTCGGGCAAGAGGAGGGGATATGCCATGGGGACCTCAGTGTTCAGACAATGCATCCTCTGCACGATTCCCGAGCGAGTCGATTCCCCCTTGCCGGCGTGCTAGAATCGCGCCTCCTTCGATCGACCGCTACCGACGGATACAACATGGCCTGGTTTGACATCGCGATCCTCGGGATCATCCTCGTATCCATGCTGATCAGCCTGGTGCGCGGTTTCGTCAAGGAAGCGGTTTCACTGGCCACCTGGTTGCTGGCCGGTTTCCTCGCGCTGAGCTATTACCCGGTGCTGGCCGCCTATCTGTCGGCCTGGATCGAATCGCCGACTCTGTCCCAGGCCGCTGCCTTCGCCATCCTGTTCATTGGCACCCTGATCGTCGGTGGCATCGTCAACTACATGATCTCCCAACTGGTCGACAAGACCGGTCTGTCCGGCACCGACAAGATGCTCGGCATGCTCTTCGGTGCTGCCCGCGGCATCCTCATCGTGGCCATGCTGGTATTGTTCGCCGGCCTTACTCCGATGCCCCAGGAAGCCTGGTGGCAGCAATCGCAGCTGGTCGGCTATTTCACCGATATCGCGTTGTGGATACGCG
>JALVRY010000256.1 GCA_027024625.1 Thiotrichaceae bacterium | reverse complement strand
GTTAAGCAACGTAGATAAAGCTAATAATGGGATTGCTTGACCGTTGTAATCAATAAAGAGTTTTTCATCATCAAAAATAATGCTGTCTTGAGTAAGATAATGTACTTGTTGAATTGTCGAGTTGGGAAGAGCAACGGTATGACCTAATACTTTAACAAGTAATATATTGGCAGCAGATAAGGTCAACGGAACTTGTATGCGAATTTCAGTACCTTGGTCTTTTTTACTTTCGATAGTAATACTACCAGACATATTTTTGATAGCAGTATTAACGACATCCATGCCAACACCTCGCCCTGATATTTCTGTTACTTTGTCACGGGTAGAGAAGCCTGATAATAGTATTAAGCGGAGTTTTTCATTGTTAGATAATTTACTTTTTGCTTTGACCAGACCTTTTTTGACTGCGGTTTTGTAGACTTTATCAGCATCAATACCTGCCCCATCATCCTTGAGAGTTAGCACCACCTGATCGCCCTGCTGGACAAAAGATAATTCTATATTTCCAGTACTACTTTTAGATTTCTTCTTCCTCTGTTCTTGTGATTCTATGCCGTGGTCAACAGAATTTCTAAGTAAGTGGAGTAATGGGTCAACTAAGCCTTTAAGAATATCTGTGTCAATTGTGATATTTTCGCCGATGACTTTAAAATCAGCCTGTTTGCCTGTTTGGCGACATGTTTCACGAATAATGCGTTCAAGGCGAGGAACTAGAATTTTCACCGGTTCCATACGCATATTGAGAATAGTATTGTTAACCTCCTTATTTAAACGCTTTTGTTTATAGGTTTCTCCTTTTAAATCACCTAATTGCTGCATTAATGAGAGTGATGTTTCACGATCATCATCAATAGCCTCTGAAAGGAGTCCAACAATACTGTGTAATTCGTTATAGCTATCCATTTCTAAACTGTCTAGGTGGCTATGTTTTTTATGTTTGCTTAGTTGTTTAGAGCTTATTGCCGTTTGTTTATTTACTGCCCACTCTAACTCATTCAGCATATTCCGAATTTGCTCATTACGGTTATTGATTGTGTTTCTTTCCGCAAGAAGTGCCTGTATTTGATCAGACATTTGTGTATTGATGGTAATCAGCTCGGTGGAATGGCTGAGTAACTTTTCAATAACAGAAATAGGTATACGCAATGATGCTTCATTTAAATTAGCACGATGTGTGGCAGGAGGAGGCTGCTGCATCGGCGTTGTAGGTGTTGGCAATATTTCCTGTAGCGGAGGAAGGTCAATACTAAATTTAGTCGCTTTTCTTACTTTATCTTCAGCGGCATGAGGAGATCCTCCTGCCATGCTCGATAAGTCGGGAGTAGCCTTTTCTATTTTAAGTTTTTTCTGTAATTCTTCCTGCGTTGTAGCTTGCTTCGGTAAGTTTTTATCCCAATCACATAGTTTTGCATAGAGGTCAGGATACTCTTTAGGCGGTGTACCTTCAGATAATAAAGAGTCATAGAGACTTTCTAGTAAATCAGCAGATTCTTCTAGTAAAGAGGGTAAGGCAGGAGGCAGTGAATGCTCCGTTGCATATTCCAGAATTTCTTCTAATTTATTAGACAAGTCGGCAACGGGTGTGATGCCAACAACAAAGCTTGTACCCTTTATTGTATGAGAGAGACGTGATGCTTTTTTATATATTTCCTTTTTTGTTTCACCTTTGCTAATCCGTCGTAACAATTCTGTAAGCTCAATAACATGCTCTGGTGTTTCTCCCATATAAGCATCTAGCAGTTCTGGATGGACATCTTTGTTCCATGCTAATTTATAGCTTTCGGTATTTTTTTCAGTTGTTGAGTCTGTTTCTTCTATTTGATCTTGCTCAGCATCTTCTTCACAGACTTGATCTGAGGCAAAGGTTTCTTCCCAGTAGGATAATTTTTCTAATAACTGAGAATATTGTGGTGGAGCTGTGCTTTGTGTCGCTAAACTATCAAATATTGATTCTAAGCAGTCTGCTGATTCAATCAATAATTCAGAGACTTCTTTAGGGAGCTGGTTTTCAACGGAATACTCTAAAATACCTTCTAATTTATGGGAAAATGTTGCAACAGGCTCAAGACCAACAACCGCACTTGATCCTTTTATTGTATGAGCAATTCGAGCTGCAGATTGATGTGTTTCTATATCCACATTTCCTGTACTAATATTTCTAATTAATTGTGCAACTTGAGTAACTTGATCAGGTGTTTCAATGAAGAAAGCTTCCAAAAGTTCAGGGTGAACATCATCATCCCAAGATAAATCGATCCCTTTGTCATGCTCTTTCTCTGGCTCTATGGTGCTTATCTCATCTGCATGTGTGGGAGTACCTTCATGGGCATGAGTCGAAGTAAAGTTATCACTCCAATAAGACAATTTTTCTAGTAGTTTAGGGTATTGTTGAGGCGGTAAGCTTTGTGTTACTAAGCTATCAAACATAGATTCTAGGCAATCTGCTGATTCGATTAGTAGTGTAGTTACTTCTTCAGGAAGCTTATTTTCAACAGAATACTCTAATATATCTTCTAATTTATGAGCAAAGCTTGCAACGGCATCTATACCAACAACTGCACTTGCTCCCTTTATTGTGTGGGCAATACGGGCAGCGGATTTATGTGTGTCACCCTCAATCTTACCTTTACTTATATTTCTGATTAGTTCTGCTACTTGAGTTACCTGATCGGGTGTCTCAATAAAAAAAGATTCTAGTAATTCAGGGTGAATATCATCATCCCAAGCGAGTAGGTAACTTGATTCTTGAGTAGATGATTTTTTCTCATCTTCTGATAATTCTTCGGTCGCATTTTGTGAATTATGGTCAACTTCTATTGGGGCATCAGCTAAGGACTGTAATAGTGATTGTAAATCTTGTTTTGCAATAGGGAGCACCCATGAAGGATCAAGTAAGCTAGTTTCTAACTCTGTCAGTAATTCTTCATCATAATTACGCAGTAAGGCAGTAAGTAACTCAAGCCAAGTATAAAATAATCCTGCTTTATTTCTTTCTATCAAGCCGTCTAAATCTGTTTCTAATGAAACTACATTCTTATCAGCCCATGTTGTAATAATATTTAGTTCGTTATAACCGTATAGCTCACAAATATCGTTAAGACGCTCTGTTTCTGAGTGAGTTTTTTGATAGATTTGATCGTTAGTTACATCATTTTGGGGAGGAGACAATAAAGAAATATTCGCCAGCTCCATTGCTATGTCTTCTAACTCTTCTGCTAAGGCGATTTGTGTTTCAGAGTCCAAACTCATTCTAATGATCCTCTAACTAAATAGCTCACGATTAAGTTAACTCTATAAATGGAGAGAATAGGCATTTATTGAGCGCTTAATTCAGGGTGGCTAGGGTTATTTACGCAGCTTTTGCTTTGGAAAACTTTGTGTCTTCTAACTTAAATACATTGACCGAATGTACGAGGTCTTGAGCATCTCTTACCATGTCTTTTGTTAGGCCGCTTAATGACTCCATCTCTTGACCCGTTGATTGGGTGGCTTTCAGAATTTCTGCTGAACGAATATGGAGGTTCTTACTGATTTCCACCTGTTCTTTAGATGCCTGTGCAATAGACTCAACAGATTGCGTTAGTTTATTTGTCGCATCCAATGTTAATTGCATTTGCTCAGAAGCCTCTTCTGCTAGAGAAGAACCACTAATCACCTGTTCAATCGTATTATCCATTGTTGTCATTGTTGTACGCGTTTCTTGCTGGATATTTTTGATCAAGTTAGCGATTTGGTCTGTTGATTCACGCGAACCTTCTGCTAAGCGTTGAATTTCTTCCGCGATAACAGAGAATCCTTTTCCTGCCTCACCTGCGGAGAGTGCTTGCATACTCGCGTTTAAAGCAAGCACTGTTGTTCTTTCTGTGATGGTGTTGATCAAGTCGATAATGTGCGTGATTTCTTGAGAGCGTTCTCCTAGACGTTTAATACGTCTACCTGTTTCTTGAACGGTTTCTCGTATCTCCGTCATGCTGTCTAGTGTTTTCCCCACAGATTGGTAGGCTTTTTCCGTGGCTTGTGTTGTTTCGTTTGCAATATCATTTGCGGATGAAGATGAGTCTGCAATTTGGTTTAAGCGTTTTATTAAGTTATCAACCGCTTCCGATGTTTGTTTGGCTTCAGAATACTCAGATTCCGCCAGCTCTTTTACGGTAAGCGTATGTTGGTCAACAGTCTTAGAGGTTGATTCTACAGATACTGCAATATTTTGAACTTTCTTCAATACGCTACTGGTATCAATTGCAAGTTGATTGATTGCATCGGCGAGGGGACCAGTAACGTCTTCCGTTACTACTGCTCGTACTGTTAAATTTCTTTCACTAAGGTCAGCTACTGATTCAAGTAGTGAAAAGACAGAATCATTTAATGTTTCATTTTCTTGTTGAATAAATCTTTCTGTTTGGTCTTTTTCATCTAATAAACGATTGAGTGCAGTTCCAAGTTGTGCTAACTCATGTTTGCCTGTAATTGAGGTTCTTGCTTTTCTATTTCCTTCGTTTAGAGCCTCAATAGTTGATGTAAGTGAATTTGTTTGTTTTGATATGGATCTAAATACAAGGTAACCAAGTGCAAGTAAGAAAAATAAATTTGCGATAAGTAGTATGAAGATAATATTTTCATCTGTACTTATTTTTTCTAATGTATTAAAAATTTCTTGGTTTGTTAATTCTACATCTTCCCTTTGATAATTCGTTACCGCGGTTACTAGCGGATTCATTCGATCGTGCATTTCTTCTAGTACAAATAACTTTAGATGTGTTTTATTCTCACTTCTGACTATTTTAATAACATCATCAAGTGCAGATAAAAATTCTGGCATTGCCAGCTTAGCTTCTTCTGCACTAACATTTTCTTTAATAGCATTTGCTGCATTAAAAGCATTAAATTGTTTAAGTTGTGCTTTTACCGTTTTCTGATGTTCCAACAGTATTTTAAGTCCATCCCCCCATGTTAGCTTACCACTATTAACATTAAGGATTGTATTCTGTATCGGCCCATGCACATTTGCTAAGAGGTTGTGTGCTAATAATAGAATATCTGATCGGCCAGATATATCGTGAAGTGTATTTCTATTATTATTGAATGATTGAAGTGTAAAAAGTCCAAAAATAAGGGTTAATACAATTGGAAAAACCACAAGAATAGTTAAGCGTTTTACTAAACTTAGTTTCTCAAAACTTATAATATCTTTAATATTTATCATAGTTATTTAACCTTTTATTTTCCAGATGCTTGTATCATTTCCATCAATCCATTCACCAGACTTAAATGTAGTGAATTCAACGAGATCGGAACCTTGGTTATCCGTAGTAAAATCTAAGGTAAGCCCCCCTAAATCAAAACGTGTTTTAAGTATTGCTTGAGTAAATTTATTACGTGTTATATCGCCATCTACTTTTTCTAAGCCATGCAGGACGAGTTTTCCAACAATAAAGCCCTCTAGAGAAACGGCATTAAAATCCTCGCCTAGTTTTTGTTTTGCTTCTAAAACTACTGGGATAGTACTGTTAGCAGGAGGAACAACTTGCGTCATGATTACGCCATCCTCAATATTAAATTCTTTTAGTGCAGCTTTAAAATTATCTGCACCAGTGAAAGAAACAGCACTATAGATCCAAGATTCTTTTTTATATCGACTGTAAGCAATAAACTCAGTAATTGACTGATAAGAGCCAACAGTAATGACTAATTTGCACTGTGTTTGCTGTGACTTTTCCCATGCCTTAAGTGAGAGGTAGCCTTGTCGAGCTGAATAACTATTACGTTTATAAACACCAACAGGCCCCACACCATTACGTTGAGGATTATCTCCCGTAAGAGCCTTTACTTTTTCAAGAGCGGCTATTGCTTTCTCGCTATTTTTTTTGCCTTTTAGAGCATTGAGAATTCCTGCAATACCAGCCATGCCATAAGCATCATTTTGCACATAGGCACAAACATTATTGGCATTAACACCATTACTGAGTGCTGTTTTTATAACGGCAGCTGTTTCTTGGATATAACTTGCACGGTAGTTAATTATGTCTCCTTTGCCAGGGCGTAATAAACCGGCTCCTGTAAAAAATCCAACAGCAGGAATATGGTGTTCAGCAAGAATAGGTAATGAGACTTTGGCAGTAGGCGTACCCACATTTCCTGCAAAGATAAAGACTTTATTATTGATTAGCTCATTTGTGCTTTTGACGGTTTTTTGGGGATTGTAAGAGTCATTGAGTGCTAGGTATTTTACTTTATTATTTTTTACCACAGCCCCTTTGAATGCTGCATCAATACCAGCTTTCATATTTTGCCCTAAACCTTTAGAACGCCCTTCAAGATCAAGAACACCGCCTATGCGTATCGTTCCATCTGAAATACCCTCTTCAGCGGAGGCAGTTATTGAATACAAACTTAGATTAAGGACAATGAATATGGGCAAACTTAAACTGAATATTTTTTTTATAGGTTGAGAATACATTAACTCTCTCCGTATTAGATGAATGTATTATTTGATATTGGCTTATTCAGATGTAAAACATCACATTTTATTTTGTATCGATTTAAATAGAATAGAATGATCTGAATATAGAAAAGTATTTTTACCTTTTGTAATTGAGTATTTAATCCACCGAGGAAATTCACCTTCATTTTTTTTGTTACTTTCTTCAGAACCAGCTATATCTATTTGATAGGGCAACGTATCTATTACTAGGACAATAGGGGGAAAGCTTGGATGTTTAAGCCTAAGTAAGCGATTATTTTCTTGTTTATTAACAGCATTAAGAAGAAAGTGCATATTGGCAACTACTAAAATATCACCCCGCAAACTTGTTACCCCAGAGTACCATTTAGGAGCATTAGGCACAGGGTAAACATTTGTTTCCTCTAAAACTTCCATTTGTATTTCTGGTTCTATTAAAACCCGTTTATTATCAATCTCATAACAAAATAAACTATGACTAATGTTATTAGATTTTTCTTGTCTATTATCTGGATTATTTTTTAGGGCTTCCATGCTTTTTCCCATGATTAAATATCCTCTAACGCTTTTCGTAAATCATCATCCGTAAATGGTTTAGTTACATAAGCATCTGCTCCTAACTTTTTTGCCCACATTTTATCAACACGATTAGATTTACTTGAAACAATGATAATTGGGATGTCACTGGTAACATCATTTCTTTTAAGCGTTCGGCAAGCATGATAGCCATCGCCATCTTCCATAATGACATCCAAAAATATGGCATCAGGTTTTATTTCTTCCGCCTTAATTGTTACTTCATTGCCAGAATTTACAGCAGTCACATTTAAACCAAATTTCTGCAAGGTAAGCGATAAGTTTTTCCGATCAGTTGCGGAATCATCTGCAATTAATATGTTTTTTAATGATGAAGGTAACAATTATAATTCCTCTTTATTTATTTTTAGCATTCTAATATAAGATATTTTTATAATCTTAATTGATAAGATATTTGGTATATTTGCCCTTTAGAAATTGACCAGCGGCAAAAATACCCATATTAACGGTAGTAATAATCATGCTCTTTTACGAATACAATTTACTAATTGGCGTTATTTATATTTTATTGTTCTTTGTAAAATATAACTTTATAGGGAATTTAAGTTAATAATGCATAAAAGCAATAAAAGCCGCATTATTTAGACAAAAGGGAAAATCTAAGGGATATAAAAATTTGGGAAACTACAGAGAGTGGAGTAGGCTCCTAAATTATTGTGCTCTTTCACTGAAAATCTATGCTTCCTTGTCCCTTATGCCAGCAAAGCAACAGTTCTTTATTTCACCGCGATAAGCATCGTACATATTTTCAATGTGATAATTGTGCCTTGGTTTTTGTGCCCTCAGAGTATTATATTTCTACAAGTGAGGAGAAGGCAATCTATGATTTGCACCAGAATGCTGTAAACGATCTTGGCTATCATCAATTCCTCAGTCGAATGTTTGAACCAATGCAGTGTTATATTCAGCCAAAAAGTGTTGGTCTGGATTTTGGATCAGGGCCTTCTCCTGTATTAGCAACGATGTTTGAGCAAGCAGGCTATCGCATGGCAATCTATGATTATTTTTATGCAAACAATCCAGATGCTTTGCAGCAAAAATATGATTTTATTACTGCAACAGAGGTGGTTGAACATCTGCACCATCCTAATCTAGTATTTAAACAACTTTTATCCTGCTTAAAACCAGAGGGTGTTCTAGGAATTATGACTAAGCGTGTGCTTAATGCTGACCGTTTTGCAACTTGGCATTATAAAAATGATATGACGCATGTGTGCTTTTTTTCTATTGAGACTTTTGAGTGGGTTGCAAAACAATGGGGCTTGATTTTACATGTTATCGGAAATGATGTTGTGATTTTGGAAAAGAACTCTCCAACCTGACTAAGAAGACTTGTTTCTAACATTTTACTTACAGAACACTCGTAATAAAGCATCTTATGAGGATAACAAGCCCATAATGGCGCTTATTATTTGATCAACATCGTCATATAATACAAAGCGATATAAGATTTTCTTATCGATGTTATTTAACTTTATTTTGTCTTGTGGTAGTTTATTTAAGCCGATTATAAAAATACTAGGGGGAAGGCAAATGAACAGCACAAATGAATGTTGTATTGCAGAAAATCATTGGATCGCGGGCTGGAATACGGGACGCTACGGGAAAAATCCGAAGTTAACAGAAATTCGTAAACAGCCTGAAGAATGGCGGCTGGGTTATATTATTGGATCTAAAGAAAGGGAAACTCAAGATTCACGCCATAATCATCTTATTAAGCGATTAATGGGATATAAAAGGATTAGTCTAAATCTAAGCTGAGTCAATAATTTAAAACCCATTAAGGAAGCTGATTGGGTCGGGCAATTTTAGCATCGGGAAAACCTCTCATGACTTAATCAACTTCCTTAAACTATATGGTTAATACCACCCGAAAGACCTTACTATTCCGTTCTTTCGGGTGAACTGTCGCTTCTTGTCATTGTTGATTTACAGTGGTTTTACTTGGCTATCATGGATCATGCCCCACTGACCTTTACCGCAGTATTCTGTCCAGTACCATGAATCATTACCATCTTCTACTGGGATAATGTAGATAGTGATAATTTCTTTTTTGGGAACTGCACAAAGTATTTTTCCATTTGGTTTATCACGAATGTTGCTGGGGGGATCGAATACACGCATTTCCATAAAGCGTGAGTTTAGTATTTTACTCAAAAAGTCTGTGTGCTCTTGGTAGAACTTGCTAATACATTTAGACGCTGCTTGCTCAGTTGGCTTATTTAAGCAGGTGTGTTTAATATGATTATCACGCCCTTGTAGCCAAATTTTTTGTTGCTCCCACATATTATCTCGCTCAGCGGGAGGGAGCTTCTCCTCAAACTTTCGATAGGCATCATTCATTTCTTTATCGGCACGACGTGCTTCACTTGTCGCACAAATTGCTTTTTCTGCATCCGTTCCTGCTGCATTACAATCAAAACCCGCCGCATCTGTATTGCTAGAAGATTGGTTAGGAGGTGGCGGTGCAACCATAACTTGATCGGAATCTATACTATCGCCATCAGTTGTATTATCAGTATCTTCACCACCAATAAGAACCATCAAAATAAAAATACCAAAAGCAATACCTCCTGCCATTGCTTTTGATTTGAAGGGTCTTGGTGATTTCCATATAAGGAAAAAACCCACTGGAAACATAAATAATGTGATAAAAACAAGAAACGGTACACTGTAATACCACGGCATTTTTTGCTCAGTTTTAATAAATGCTTGCTGATTCCTTGGACGCGACTTTGGCTTTCCTAGGTATTTTTCTAGTGCTTTAACCAAGTCCTGAATACTGTAATCATAATTCTTATTGTTTAGCTCTAAGGCTTGGCGGCGTGCTAACGCTTTTAGATTATCAGGCAAATCACTCTCTGAGGGCATTTGAGCATGGTTAACCAAAATGGGGATAACAGGAATACCCCGTTCCAACGCTCTCGATATTTCCAACCTAACAAAATCTGCAGGGTTATCTAAGCGGCGATCTCCACTTGAGTTACGCGCATTCAGCCACCCTTCTCCCATTACAACAAGCATTACAGCGCAATCTTTTAGATTTTTATCTAATACGGTGACAAAGTCGAAGCCAAGCTGAATATCGTCCACATCCATAAACACATGTCGTGAATCAAAATGCTGTACCAAACGATCATATAAAGCACGTACATAGCCAGGGCTGTCTGATCGTCGATAGCTGATAAACGCTTTTTTCATGGGTTAAGTCCTTTACAGAATGTAACAATAACCCCGTAAGTATAGTTTACTCTCCAAAATTTAATTTTTCCTTTTATCAAAAAAAGGATGATCTTTATGCCCATTCGGGGGAACTATTAGAATAGTGGTGGTAGATGTTACAATCACAGCTCATTCTGTAGCAAATCAATTTAAGGTCTTAACTATTCATGCAATACCAATTTACAAAAATGCACGGCTTGGGTAATGATTTTGTTGTATTTGATGCCATCACACAAACGATCAACCTATCACAAGAACAGATTCGCTTTATAGCGGATAGACATTTTGGTATTGGCTGTGATCAGGTGTTATTTGTTGAGGACTATCAGGGCGATGAAGCCGACTTCCTTTACCGTATTTTTAATGCCGATGGTGGCGAGGTAGAGCAGTGTGGTAATGGGGCACGCTGTTTTGCTCGTTTTGTGCTTGATAATGGCATGACGGACAAAACCGATATTCCTGTGATGACGAAAACAGGCAGAATTGTGTTAACGGCTCAGAATGACGGTAATATCACTGTAAATATGGGTACCCCCTACACAACACCTAAAGACATTCCCTTTATTGCAGACTCTGAGCAATCCATTTATCACTTATCAGTAGGTAATCAGCTTGTAGAGTTAGGAGCTGTTTCATTGGGCAACCCCCATGCAATCATTACTGTTGATAACCTTGATGCCGCACCTGTGGAAACTTTAGGTGCAGAGATAGAAACTCACCCCGCATTTCCGAATCGAGTCAATGTAGGGTTTATGCAGATTATTTCACCCAAACATATTCGTTTACGGGTTTTTGAGCGAGGAGCAGGTGAAACTTTAGCTTGTGGTACAGGGGCTTGTGCTGCTGTCGTTGTTGGTATTTTGCAAAAGAAGCTAGAAAATCATGTAAAAGTAGACTTACCTGGTGGACAATTAACGGTACAATGGTCAGATAAAAACGCTCCCGTTATGATGACTGGGTCGGCAAATAGCGTATTCACAGGAAGTATTGAATTATGAGTAGCCAAGCAACAAAAAAAAGAGATGCAAGTAGCGATGAAAATAGCATTGCCAATTACTTGGCAAATAACCCTGACTTTTTTCATCGCCATTTAGATTTGCTAGAAAATCTGAATGTCCCCCATCCTTCTGGCGTTGCCGTTTCTTTGGTTGAACGTCAAATTTCTTTATTACGCAGTAAAAATCAAATATTAGAAAAGCAGTTAAATAATTTGATTAAAGCAGCAGGAAGCAATGAGCATGTCGTTAGTCGTTTACATCACCTTGCCTTGGAACTAATGCATAGCGATTGCTTAGATTCCACAGTGGCCAGCTGCCAAGATATTTTGCGAAATGAATTTAATGCTGACCATGTTGTTCTTCGATTAATTGGTAAGGGGAAAAATAGTGATGGCTTGCACTTCATTAAGCCAAATCATCCGTCTTTAAAGCATTTTGATAGCTTATTCAAAAAACATGAGGCTATTTGCGGCAAGCTACGCCCTAAACAACAGGTATTTTTGTTTGGTGAACATGGTGCGTCCATTCGTTCTGCTGTATTAATCCCGCTACACGAGGCAAAACCTATTGGTGTATTGGCTTTGGGCAGCAACGATGAGCATCGCTTTAACCCATCAATGGGGACATTGTTTATTAATTATTTAGGTGAATTAGTATCACGAGCATTGGTTAAGTACTTGGACTGATTATTCTTATCAGCACAGATGCCATCGAGTTGAGATACAGAGAATACCCAGTTTTTAGCAAACTCAGTATTCTCTATAAGTTTTGTGATTATAAAGCCTCTGTTGATAGCTATCGCATAGTGACTAACTCTTCTGAGCTTGTTGGGTGAATGGCAACAGTATCATCAAAATCTTTCTTACATGCGCCCATTCTAATGGCAACGGCAAAACCTTGTAGCATTTCGTCTACACCTAAGCCCATCATATGAACACCAACAACCTTCTCATCTTCACCAACAACTACCATTTTCATTGCAGTTTTTACTTTATGGCGAACGATTGAATAATACATCGGCACAAAGTCTGTTTTATAAACTTTAACCTGATCATCACCGTATTGTTCTTTGGCTTTTTCTTCTGTTAAACCGACTGTTGCCATGGGGGGATGTGTAAAGACAACCGTTGGAATTAGGCTATAGTCCATTTTACGACCTTCCATGCCGCCATATAGACGATCCGCCATACGTCGACCTGCGGCAATGGCTATCGGAGTTAGTTGTGCTTGTCCTGTAATATCACCAATCGCATAGACTCCTTTAACTACGGTTTCTTGATACTCATCGACAGGTACAAAACCACCACGCCCTAGCTCAATGCTAGTTTTATCTAAGCTAATATTATCT
Source organism: Thiotrichaceae bacterium (assembly GCA_027024625.1). Lineage (GTDB taxonomy): Bacteria > Pseudomonadota > Gammaproteobacteria > Thiotrichales > Thiotrichaceae > S015-18. The sequence goes on along the minus strand of JALVRY010000256.1, from coordinate 1,686 downwards.
GTATTTGGCTTACGACCTATTGCCCAAAGAAGCTGATCTACATCGCTTAGTACATCGCCGTTATCTAAGGTGATGCTTAGCTTGCCATCGTCCTGCTTTTCGATTTTTCCAAGCTTATTATCATCATCAAAAGTAATGCCGTCTTGCTCCATTTCTTTTCGGAGCAAGTCTCGCAACATATCATCAAAACCCAATAGAACCGGCCAACCTTGATGCATAACATGTGTTTGAGCACCGAGTGCTTGTAACATTCCAGCTAATTCTAGTGCAATATAACCACCACCGATCACAACAACCTTCTTTGGGCATTCTTCATCTAAATCTTCGAAGAAACCATCAGATGTAATACCGTACTCATGACCCTCGATAGTTTCATCAACAATAGGACGACCACCTGTTGAAATCACTATTTGATTTGCAGTGTAGGTTTCTCCATCCACCTCAATTGTCTTGTCATCGACAAAGTTGGCATAACCTTCAATAAGCTCAACACCTGATTGTTTTAGGAAATCGTAATACCAATCATTAATACCACCGATCATATTGTCACGTTTGGCGACTAACTTTTCCCAATTAAAGCCTTTCTGTTCAATATCAAAGCCATAGTCTGGAGCATCACGTAGGGCATGAGCAACTGATGCTCCATACCACATCACTTTCTTAGGAACACAACCCACGTTTACACAAGTCCCACCTAGCTCGCCCGATTCTATCACCGCACATTTTGCACCATACGATGCTGCTCGCTCTGCGACAGACAAACCACCACTACCTGCTCCAATTGCTATTAAATCAAAATGTTTGCTCATACTTAAACCTAACCTTTTTTATTCTTGGAAACTTGATTTATAAATTCGAAGGGTCATTTTAGCAGTATTCATTCAAATACGGTAAATATCCCCATTTCTTTTTGCTGAAATGCATAAAAACGGCTACAAAATATAGTATTCCAACCTTCCCCAAAATCAAGACATGCGACTAGGTTGATTGAAATCAGCAGTAAAGTGAAACATTTTATGACACAGCTATTAATTCTCATCATTACCACACGAGTATATTATGGATATTAGAACTCTAATCAGGATAAGCATACCGTTTATCGGTGTGCTTTCGGTTGTTTTCAAATAATGTTCTACATTTTGTTTGAATCGCAAGCATGGGTGAATATTTTTTTATTCAGCACTTCAATAGATTGAGAGATATTATGTAATAAAAAGATATGCGATGTGTCAACCGATCATGTAATCGCCCGTTGTAGTGAGTGAAGGTTCGATAAACTGAACTTGAGATGAATGTAGAAAGTTTAGGGTGTCAAGGATGATGCCCGACTTATTTGAATTATAAGCTGAGGAGTTGCACTAGCCCGTTGCGACTTCTCTTATAATAAAAAGCCCAAACTAGAAACCCTAGAATAGTTATTAATTAAAATAATTTTGCCCTAAGATTACTCTCCCTCGATGAGGGAGAGAATGTTCTGCGCGAACGTGGCGCGGCGCTCCTTTGAGGTGGCGCGGTAGAAATCTTCCGCTTCGTTCGGCCCGCCGAGCCACACGAGCTTCTTCACCTTCTTGCGGTCCGCTCTCTTCCCCACCTCTCTCGCCATGGCGCGCCCGTCACCTTCCGAGAGGTGCCAGTGCTCGTCAAGGGTGCCGTCGGGGTGCACCCCCACCCCGCCCACCACAATGT
>JALVRY010000255.1 GCA_027024625.1 Thiotrichaceae bacterium | reverse complement strand
CCAATCCTTATAGGTGGAGAAAAATTAATCGAATCCCCTGACTTATACAATTATATTGAACAAGGATTCGGCCAATTGAATATTGCAGATCTTTTTCTTGGAAAAGATTTTGTACTTAGGACTGCAGCTTATCTTGCAGAACCTATTCGCAAAGTTGATTATCTCATTCCGAATCTCTACCTTTTCAAAACAAACTATAAAGCTACGTATCAATTAGGACTTTTAATGACGCCTTATTCTGATATTAATGTCACAGAATACTTGACTGAAGGTGAATTAATTACAAAATTTTATACAGGGACCTTTGAAAGAACGCTAAAGCAAATGGAACTAAAGAAAATTACCGATTCCAGACGTCGTAGAGAATGTACTGACATGGCTAAAATTTTACTTTCTTTATTACATTATCGAATTTTTGACTTAAGAAAGCTAAGGGGAGGAATAGAAAAAGTAAAAAAATTAGCATATCTATCTGCGGTGATGATTATTACTGCTAAAATCAGGCAAGAAGGAAAACTATGCATCGGAAAGTGTGGTACTTTATATCGCCCTGATGAAGTTCATTCAGATACTTGTCCTAAATGTGGTGCCCCTCTAGTTGATGCCCCTCCTACATTAGATATTAAAAATATTAGATTTGGATTTTCTCCCGCTTTAAAAAAATCTCCCACTCATGTAACACCCTTGGATTATTTCTCATTCTTTATCTACTCTGAGATTCCGTTATCTGTTAAACTTGCTATACATAGAATTAACTCACAAATATTTTCAAATGTTTTGTATATCCCTAGTAGAGTAATTTTTGAAATTAATAACTCAGATGACTTAATTGATGTCTATACCTTATGGACTAAACGAGGTAACGAAGTTACTCTAGTATCTGCAATTGCTGATAGTAGATTAGAGAACTTAGGGTTGCCCTCTCAAATGTCAGAACGTGTTTTTATTAGAGATGTTAATGAGGGTTTAGAGAAAAAATTATCTTTTGAAGAAATCTTTTCCAAGAGCATTCTTAAGGATTGGATATTAACACAACCGTTCCCTCTAAGATTCTTAGATGAAAAACAAGAATACCAAACATGGGAAGGGCTTGAGAATGAGTTCAGATGAGTATTTTTTTATGGCTAAGAAGATTGCAGAAGAACTAAAGTCAAATGTAACTACCATTGAAAATCAAATAGATCGCTACATTAGGGTGTACCCTAAAATTAAGTTTGATGCACGAAAATTTGAAAACACTTTAGGTGTAACGCATGATGTTGCTTTACTTATGGCCAGCGTATATCATTTTCTTACGATAAATGGATTTTTGGCTGATACATATACGCTTGAAGATTTCACTTTAGATGTCAAAGTTATTTTTGAGAGTTTGTTTGATGATATATCCTCCTTAGAGTATGATGAATATAAAGAAATCTTACTGACGTTTATTAGGATTCATATATCCTTTATATCCGTATCTTACACTCTCTTGAAAAGATATATTGAGAAAAAAAGTAAAGATTTAGATAACTCTATAGT
>JALVRY010000254.1 GCA_027024625.1 Thiotrichaceae bacterium | reverse complement strand
CCTATAAAGTGATATAAATGATTTAATAATTGCCTATATTTCACTCTAAATATAGAGGGTTGATTTCTGTAAATATTAATTTAATCAATGGCTTATATTTATAATTAAAAACTAATAACTTTTTTGTATTACTACAGTGGTCATAATTTATGGAAAAGAATATTAGAGCATGCTAATATCCCGCCCTTTCTAGCAATGAAGATAATTAAGGTTGAAAATCAACTTTGTTATTCAAATTTATGAACAAGATCTTTACATTAATTTTCGCAATATTTTTATTATTTACCTTCGCTGAAACAAGCGTAGCACAAGAAATTCCCGAAAAGTACAGAGTTCATTTAGACTTTTCAAAATTGGCAAAAAAACTTTCTAACTCATATGAGATAACAAAAAATCCAAGTCATAAGTTTAGCAAGACAGTCAAATCTAAAAAAACAAGATTCACACATTCTCTTAAAGTAAGAGCAAGTGCATATAATTCTCTAAGAGGCCAAACAGATAGAACACCAAACTTGGCTGCTTGGGGTGACCGCTTGTATCCGGGTAAGAAAGTTATCGCTGTTTCTCGTGATTTATTGACAAAATATGGCCTAAAACACAATACAGTTGTTAAAATCAAAGGCCTTCCTGGTACTTACCGTGTGCAAGATAAAATGAACAAGCGTTTCCGTAAGAAAATTGATATCTACATGGGTAATGATCGTCGCAAGGCACTACGCTGGGGACGTCGTAATGTTACAATTATGTGGTAACTGATTCTTACCTAAAAAAAGCTCGCTCAATGCGGGCTTTTTTTATGGGCGATAGTTGCATATAGTCATCTCCATGAAAAACTATGACCTTATTATTGTTGGAGCTGGAGCAGCGGGCATGATGTGTGCTATCGAAGCGGCCAAGCGTAAAAAGAAAGTATTACTGCTTGATAAGGCAGATAAAGCAGGTAAAAAAATCTTAATATCGGGTGGCGGGCGTTGTAATTTTACAAATCTCTATATCGAACCTTCCTCCTATATCTCCAACAATCCTCATTTTTGTAAATCAGCTCTTTCCCGTTACACGCAATGGGATATTATCGCTCTACTTGAGCAACATGCTCTAACGTGGACAGAAAAAACGCTAGGGCAGTTGTTTTGTGATCAAAAATCCAAAGCTGTTGTCACCATGCTATTAGATGAGTGCGAAAAATCGAAAGTAACATTGCAACTCAGTACTAATATTCAATCAATTAATAAAAATGATGTTTTCAATGTTGCTACCGATGCAGGCGATTTCCAAGCAGCATCACTGGTCATTGCGACAGGTGGAGCATCAATTCCTCGCATGGGGTCAAGCGATTTCGCCTTACGTATCGCAAAACAGTTTGGCATAAAAAATATTCCATTCCATGCGGGTCTAGTACCTTTGATTTTCTCCCAAGCCGATATAAATCACTTGTTTAAAGGGCTGGCTGGTGTAGCGTTTGATGCAATTGTCTCTTGTAATAACACATCATTTAAAGAAGCCGTATTAATCACTCATAAGGGGCTAAGTGGGCCTGCTATTTTGCAAATTTCATCGTATTGGCATAAAGGTGATCCTATTTATATCAATTTACTGCCAGATAATAATGCGGTGGATTGGCTACTTGAGCAGAAAAACCAACATCCACGAAAAGAACTGCTTAATGTATTAAGTGAAAAAATTCCAAAGCGTTTGGCTCAAAAATTCACAGAGATATATTTTCCAAGCTATCCTATTGAACAAATGACCAATAAAAAGCTTCAAGAAATTGGAGAAAAACTCAACAACTGGGAGCTACACCCATCTGGCACAGAAGGAATGCGGACGGCTGAAGTTTGTCTAGGTGGAATCAGCACAGATGAACTCTCATCAAAAACATTTGAGTCAAAAAAAGTTAGTGGCTTGTACTTTATTGGCGAGGCAGTTGATGTGACGGGTTGGCTTGGTGGATACAACTTCCAATGGGCTTGGGCTTCTGGCTGGTGTGCAGGACAATATGTATAACACCTAAATCCATAACTTTACTACAACACAGCGAAGAACGAGTACTCCAAAATAGTTTATTAGTAGCCCTGCTATTGTTATATAATCCGCCACAAAACTATCAATGGTTAAGGAAAAAACACGATGACATCAACGATTATTTACACAAAAACAGATGAAGCTCCCGCATTAGCAACGTATTCATTATTGCCAATTGTTCAAACTTTTACAAAAACAGCGGGCATTGATGTTGTCACCAAAGATATTTCATTAGCAGGTAGAATTTTAGCAAATTTTCCAGATAAGCTAAGTGATGATCAAAAAGTCAGCGATGCACTAAGTGAGCTAGGTGATTTAGCAAAAACACCCGAGGCAAATATCATCAAGCTGCCTAATATTAGTGCATCTATCCCTCAACTACAGGCGGCCATTACAGAGCTACAAGAGCAAGGTTTTGATATTCCTAGCTATCCTGAAAATGCAGAAACCGATGCAGAAAAAGAAATCCAAACACGTTATGCAAAAGTATTAGGTAGTGCCGTTAACCCCGTATTGCGTGAAGGAAATTCAGACCGCCGAGTTGCTGCACCCGTAAAACAATACGCAAAAGATAACCCGCACCGAATGGGGGACTGGTCTGCGGATTCAAAATCACACGTTGCTAGCATGTCCGAAGGCGATTTTTATGCAAGTGAACAATCGGTCGTATTGCCACAAGACGATGATGTAAAAATTCAATTCACTGATAACGATGGCAATGTCACCGTGTTAAAAGAATCTACCCCCGTATTAGAGGGTGAAATCATCGATGCAACTTGTCTCAGTGTCAAAGCATTACGCTCCTTCTACGAAGAGTCTATGCAAGCAGCAAAATCTGAAGATGTGCTGTTATCACTACACCTAAAAGCCACCATGATGAAAGTATCTGACCCCATTATGTTTGGTCATGCAGTCAGCGTTTACTACAAAGATGTTTTTGAAAAACATGCCGATACCTTTGCTGAACTCGGTGTTGATGAAAACAATGGCTTAGGCGATGTCTATGCCAAAATCAGTAGCTTACCCGCTGACAAGCAAGCAGAAATAGAAGCTGATATTCAAGCCGTTTATGCAACTCGTCCTGAGTTAGCAATGGTTGATTCCGACAATGGAATTACCAATTTACACGTCCCCAGTAATGTCATTGTCGATGCCTCTATGCCAGCGGCGATACGCTCATCAGGTATGATGTGGGGGCCAGATGGCAAGTTAAAAGACACCAAAGCCATGATTCCAGATCGTAACTACTCAGGCGTATATCAAGCGACTATTGATTTCTGTAAAGAAAACGGCAAATTTGATGTAACCACAATGGGCAGCGTAGCCAATGTCGGCTTAATGGCACAAAAAGCAGAAGAATACGGCTCACATGATAAAACATTCCAAATTCCTGCTGATGGTGTCGTGACTGTAAGCAACACAGCAGGCGACGTGCTAATGAAGCATGAAGTAGAAACAGGTGATATATGGCGTATGTGTCAAACCAAAGATGCCCCCATCAAAGACTGGGTGAAACTTGCCGTTAACCGTGCAAGATCAACAAATACACCTTCAATTTTTTGGTTAGACCCAAATCGTGCGCATGATAGAAACCTAATCGCAAAAGTAGAAGCTTATCTACCGGAACATGATACAAGTGGCTTAGACATCCAAATAATGTCACCCATTGACGCAACACATCACGCATTAGCTCGTGTAAAAGCGGGGCAAGATACAATCTCAGTAACAGGCAATGTACTACGAGACTACCTTACCGACCTCTTCCCTATTTTAGAGCTAGGAACCAGTGCAAAAATGCTCTCCATTGTACCGCTACTAGCAGGTGGTGGATTATTTGAAACAGGAGCAGGTGGATCAGCACCCAAGCATGTCCAGCAATTCACATCTGAAAATCACTTACGTTGGGATTCGCTTGGTGAATATCTCGCCTTAGCCGTATCACTAGAAGACTTAGCCGCTAAAACAGGCAACAGTAAAATCCAAGTATTAGCCGATACACTAAATACAGCCAATAGCCACTATCTAAAAAATAACAAATCTCCTTCTCGTAAAGCGGGAGAGTTAGACAACCGAGGCAGTAGCTTCTACTTAGCAATGTACTGGGCACAAGCCTTAGCAGAACAAAGTGACGATACAGACCTGCAACAACAATTTACTCCACTTGCCAAGCAACTCAGTGAAAATGAAGCAAAAATTATTGAGGAACTCAACAGTGTACAAGGTAATGCTGTTGATTTAGGTGGCTACTACCACGCAAACCCCGAATCACTTTCAGCAGCAATGCGACCAAGCAATACTTTTAATGAGGCCTTAGCAGCATTGGTTTAATACCAATAAAGCATAGCCATCTCAAGGTAAAAACTCCTTAGCCATTGAGTGCATTAACTCAAGTTCACCTGAGGAGTATGCCTGTAATACTTCTTGCATTGAGAAGTCAATCCATAATCCAGCCAGTAAGGCTGGATTTGTGTGAAAGATGTCTAATACCACCTGTTGCACTATTTATTCTATAATAGCGGCAATTACTCCCAAGCTTCTGAATAACCCCTATGCCAGAAAGCCCAACAACAGAGCAAATATTCCTCAGCTACAGCCATGTAGATGAGCAGGCGGCAATTAAGCTTCGCAGCTTGCTAGAGCAAGAAAACTTCAGCGTTTTCCGTGATGCAGATTCCATTCGCCTTGGTGATAACTGGATGCAAAGCCTGCAAAACACCATTCAAGCCTGCTCAGCTTTTATCTTGCTGGTGGGGCGTGAAGGCATACAGCAAAAGCGTTGGGTGGGGGCAGAGCTGGAAGCAGCATTAAGCCGTAAGCTATCTCCCCATGCTGACCATGAACGCCTAGCTATCTTCCCCATTTTACTGCCTGATGCCGCAACGGATGATTTGCCAGTGTTTTTAAGGCAAATCCAAAGCAC
>JALVRY010000253.1 GCA_027024625.1 Thiotrichaceae bacterium | reverse complement strand
TGTTGCCGTGGCTGGTTTGAATGGCTTGCTGGTACAAATCAACCTCAAATTCTTCTAATTGGATGCCTTGAGCAGGTAATTCAAAAAAGAATTTTCCAGCTTGACGATGTTGATTGCGTATTTCCACCGGCAGATTGGAAACATCAATTGTTTTTCCAGAGAATAAGATCAACATACGTTCACAAAAATTACGCAGTTCACGGACATTGCCAGCCCAAGAATAATGATGTAATGCAGATTGAGCTGCTTGTGTAAAATTGGGTGGTGCTAGTTTGTATTCTTTTACTAAGTCTTGGAAAAATAGCTTGAGTAACAGAGGAATATCGCCGATTCGATCCCTTAATGCGGGTAATTCTAAGGGAACAATGTTTAAGCGGTAAAACAAATCTTGTCGAAAATTACCTGCGTTAACTTCATCCAATAAATTTTTATTACTTGCCGCAATAATACGGACATTGTATTTGCGGGATTCGGTATAGCCGATACGTTGGCATTCACCGCTTTCTAAAAAACGTAACAACTTGCCTTGTGTCGCCAGTGGCAATTCCGCAATTTCATCCAAGAAAAGTGTTCCACCACTGGCTTCTGCAATATAGCCACGGTGATTTTCTACAGCATCGGTGAATGCTCCTTTTTTGTGACCAAACAGGCTGGACTCAACAAGGTTCTCGGGTAATGCAGCACAGTTGATTGAAATAAAGGCTTTTTGTTTTCTAGGGCTTTTCTGGACGATATATTGGGCGAATAACTCTTTGCCTGTCCCCGTTTCACCCATAAGTAAGGTTGTTACATCGGTTACAGCAATTAGCTCAGCGGTTCGTAAGCTTTCTTTAATTGCAGGGGACTCACCATAGATTTTAACTGTGGACTTCATTTTGTTTCACTATTCATATTTGTATTATCTGAACTGAAAACTATCTCTGATTTCAGGGAACAGAAGCAAAATTAAACCAAACACACCAATAAGGATGAGAGCAACAGCGTTAAAGCGTTTTAAATTTTTTGAGCGTTGCAAGGTGACTAATTTACCAACTAAAACACCTGCCATCAGCATAGGTACAAAAGTCCCTAGTCCAAAAGCCAACATGAACAAGCCTGATTCGATAATTCCATGCTGGGCAAATGCCATGATTAATGCGTAATAAACTAAACCGCAAGGAAGCCAGCCCCAAATTACTCCGAAGAAAAAGGCATGTTGTATTTTTTGCACAGGGAGATATTTAACGCCTATTGGCTGTAATATTTTCCAAACAGGTTGCCCCAAGTTTTCGATAAGAGCAAGTTTTGGAAGCCAACCACCAATATAAAACCCCAATAGAATGACGAAAATCAAGAAAAAGGGGCGTAGTAACATGCCGCCAAATTCAGGGATCAGCATTACAATGGTTTGTCCAAATACCCCAACAATAATGCCCGCTACGCCGTAGCTTAATAAACGCCCTAGATTATAAGCAGTCGTGTATTTGATCAATGCAGATACATCTTGGCGTTTATCAGGATGTAAGCTCATAGTTAAAGCTCCCACAATGCCTCCGCACATACCAAAGCAATGTAAAGCACTTAGCAAACCAATGAAAAAAGCAAGTTCCATAATCGTGGACTATTAATCGTTAACGTAGGCGATAAACCAAGGGCAAAGTGAACTGCCACTGATTACGCTGAATTGTAGCAGGGATGGGCAAACGATTAGAGCTTTGTTTAACGGCATTAATGGCAGCTTGATCTAAGGTTTGGCTTCCTGAGCTACGCACAACTCGGATATTTTGGATACGACCATTTCTATAGATGATAAATGAGATAGTAACTGTACCCTCCTCATGCTTGCGTTTTGCTCGTGCAGGATAGCGTTTTTGTTTTGAAATTAAACGATGTAATTGTGACTTATACCGCTGTTCTGCCGCCTTATTATTAGCCCTAACGGGAGTTGCTCTTTGCTGTGGCCTTGACCGTTGTGGTGTAGGTCTTTGTGCTGGTCGTGTTTGCTGTTGTTTTTGTCTCTGTGGCGGTTTAGCTTTTTTGGGTGTTGCAGGTTTTATAGGGGCAGGCTTAATGACGGGTTTCTTTGCTGCCATATGAGTCACAGCTACTTGCTTAGACTTCTTCTTTTTAGCGGGCTTTTTAGGCTCTTTTTTCTTGGCTTTTAGCTTAACTACCTTTTTCTTTACTGGTTTCTTTCTTGTGGATTTTTTCTTTACCACTGTCTTTTTAACAATGGGTTTTTTAATTGTTTTAGGCTTTGCTTCCTGCCTTGGTTTTTTAGGTTCCTCCTTTTTGATAATAGGAGTGGGTGGTGGCACAACGGGCTTAATAACCGCCTCTTGAAACATAGCCAATTGAACAGGAACAGCCACTTCTGCTTTTTTGGGGATTGGTTTGACTGCTAAGCCGTAAACAATGAGAAAGAAAATCCCCACATGGATTAGTCCTGAAATAAATAAACCAAGCGCATTCCCTTTCATGGCTATTTTTGTTTGCGGGTTAAGATTGATAAATTCTCAAGCTGATACTTTTTAAGTAGGTCGACCACAAATACAAATCGTTTAAACTCTACGGTTTCATCGATGCGAAAAACAATAGCACTATCTTTTTTCAATGCTTGTAACTTCTTAGAGAGCTGTTCTTTGGTGATGGCTTTATCATCAAAAAATATCTTTTGCTCAGCGTTGATTGAAATTTGAATAGATTTTTTATCGCTAGCTGTGCTTTCTACAGCTGTTTCTGCTTCGGGTAGTGTGACTTTAATCAAGCCCTGTGAAATAAAAGAAGCCGTTGTGAGTACAATAGCAAGGAGTACCAACATAATATCGATAAAGGGAATGACATTAATTTGATCAAAAGTTTTCATGACTGTGGCCCTTGCAATTGCTTCCACTCTGCGGTGAGCACATCCACTTTTCTAAGCAGGGCGTTGTAAAACATAATAGCAGGCAGGGCAACAACCAAGCCCGCAGCAGTAGCTTTTAACGCCAATGCCAAGCCCGTCATAATCACTTGTACGTTAATATTTCCGCTTTGCCCAATGTCATAAAATGTCAACATAATGCCTATAACTGTACCCAACAAGCCAATATAGGGAGCATTACTGCCAACCGTTGCGATAAAAGTAAGGTTGCGAGTGAGGGCAACATTGAGTGCATTTTCATTATTGAATTGGCTGATTAAAACACGCGAGTAATAAAAGTATCGCTCAATCACCAACCACAACATCAAAAAGCTCATCGTGCCAAGCACACCAAAGACAAGGAAATCCAAATTTTCTTTTAAAAAGAGCATAGAGAATGCACCTAAATTGTTGTATACCGCTCAAATTTACAAGTTCACCTAAAGATGCTCAAACAGCAAAATTCAAACTGTGTGATTTCACACGCCAATTAAGTCATATAACTCACTTATTATTTTGATATCTTTTTATAAGTTATTGTTATTAATGAATATTATTGGGTGGCATGGATATTGCGTTAAGTCAATCATCTTAATTAATAAACAGGTGATTTTTATGTCGCATATCTCTCGACTTTCTTTGCTTTCCCTCTCGCTTGTTGCTTTGTCATTATCACTAGCTCAAGCAGAAACTTTATCTGAGGCGGGTGATACCTTGGACGATATTCTCATTGAAGATCAGCTAGCGATTAATCCTAATACAGCTGAGCCAGAGCAAATGAATAGAAGCAAAGCAACCAGTTCTGATGGTGGTGAATTTTTGACTCAAATTAACGGTGTATCGATGAGTCGTTTCGGTGGGCGTGGTTTAGAGCCAATTATTCGAGGTCAGTCGCAAACTCGTCTAAATGTAAAGCTAGATGGAGCTTATCTACATGGTGGCTGCCCAAACCGAATGGATCCACCCGCGAGCTGGGCTGCACTAGAAACCTATGAGAATGTAAAAGTGTTAAAAGGTGTACAGACACTAACTCAAGGCGGAGGAGGAAGTGGTGGAACCGTCTTATTTGAACGTGATACCCGTGATTTAGCACAAGACAAAGGCGTACATGGACGTGCTAGTGCAATGGCAAGTACGAATCAAACCAAATTAGATTTGTTGACGGATGTCGTGGCTGCCTCTGATAAAGCCTATATTCGCGGCATTGCCCAAATCAAGAATATGGATAATTACAAAGATGGCGATGGTAGAGAAGTACGTTCATCATTTAAGCATAAGCAAGCAGGAGTAATTCTTGGCTATATGCCAACAATGGATCGCTTATTTGAATTCAGCTATGAGAAAAATAAATTTTCCGATGCACTCTACCCCGGTGCAGGCATGGATAGCCCGAAAGAAGATGGTGATATTTTTAAGTTAAAATACAAAGATAAACCTGCCTCAACAAAGATTGATGAAATTGATGCCGAAATCTATTTCAGTGATGTTAATCATCTAATGGATAACTACAGTTTACGAACTACGCCAGCAGGCAAACCCAAACTACGAACACCGACAAGCTCCAAAACAAGGGGAGGGCGGCTCGCTTTGAAATCATCCGTAGGTGAAAAAACACAGCTAGAATATGGAATTGATATTCAAAACAACAGGCGAGATGCCACTTTCAATAATGTTTCATTGGGTGATAAAGTGCTTTCCACCCTATGGCCTGATATAGCGATTAAGCAAGCGGGCGTATTCGTTGAGGCAAAAACAGTGTTGGCTAATAAGCAATCATTAAAATATGGATTGCGAGTGGATCATGTCAATGCCTCTCATGCCAAAGCCAATACACAATCTGATTTAATGGGTGGCAGGACAGCGAATCAATCGTATCAATACTACTATGGAACAACCGCAAAGGATAAAACAGAAAACAATATAGGTGGTTTGCTACGTTATGAAAAAGGCTTATCAAAAGATGTTACTTTTTTCACAGGTCTAAGTCGTTCGGTACGGACTGCCGATGCAACAGAGCGAGGAATTAATAAATGGGTTGCATCAACAAGCGATCGCTGGGTTGGAAATC
>JALVRY010000252.1 GCA_027024625.1 Thiotrichaceae bacterium | reverse complement strand
ATAACCATATTCAGGCTTACTTTCGATTAGTGTTGCTGCCCCACCGTAGCGTATCTCACCCTTTCCATCATAGAGTACCGTATAGTTTCCAAATGGAATTGATCCTAAGGGTAGACTCTGCAACAAGGCTGTTCTAGCTCGTTCGATACCACAGTCGGCAGGGATCTTTGTCGGCCAACCATTTTTATCATATTCGACGCTTTTACAAGAATATTCAGGAAAGGGTCTTGCTGTGCGAAAGACATCGACAAAGGGCATAGATTGCCCAATCATGTCTGCCTCAGCTTGGGGGGATTCAAGATTAACCCCCAAGGATGGTTCAAAATCTTGCCTCACTGAATTCGGTTTAATGACCTGATCAGCTTGGCTTGATTCGTTATTGATAGATTTAGGCGGGGTTGTGACTAAAGAGATTGATGGTTTATTTCGTGATTGCTGATTTGCTCTTTGTGGATCACAGTATTGCAGATATAAAGAAGCAAATACCATCACCAACAAAAGACCAACCAGAAGCACGAGTTCCTTTGGTAGTTTCATACTCATCATCCTTGATGTTTATTGGACTCGTAGGCTCATAGCCTCCTACTCAAGTACAGTATGAAATATGGAATTTTGTTAATGTTGTTTGACTGATCTGTATAAGAAATCAGATAGTCAGCCAGAATGGTTTGCTACATTGATAATTTGAGATTTTGTAGCAATATGAAGCAGGTATAAGTCAGGGCAACTAACGAAGAGTAAAACCGCTTTTATCAACAGATAAGAAATGTGGGGCATTATACCAATCACCTAAAACGATACGGTGAGCGGCTTGCTTATTTAATTGAAAGTGATGGGTTGCCATTCGGTGCGTATGGCCGTGAATAAGCTGTAATACGCCCTGCTGTTGCATGGTATTTTCTACCGTTATTTGATTTACATCGAGAATCTCTTCAGCTTTATTTTTCATTTCTTTTTTGCTGCTATCTCTAAGTGCTTGCGCTTGTTGCATTCGCTCTTCAATAGGCAAACTTAAAAAATTATCCTGCCATGCTTTTGAACGTAGCATTTCTCGGAGTTTTAAATATTCCACATCATCTGTGCAGAGGGTATCACCGTGCATAATCAGTGTAGGAACGCTGTATAAATCAATAACTTTTTCATCAGGCAATAGTTTACAGGCTGTCTTATTTGCAAAGCTATCAGCAATTAAAAAATCTCGATTTCCTGCAATAAAATAAAGCTTAACATTGGCATCACTAAGGGATTTAAGTTTAGAAATAACAGAAGAGAATGGTTTGAATATAGAAAGTTCGAGCATGTCGTCACCGATCCAATATTCAAAGAGATCGCCTAAAATATAGACTGCATCGGCTTGGGGTTTTATATCATCCAAAAACTCAAGAAAAAATTGAATGATTTCAGGGCGATTAACATCAAGGTGTAGGTCGGAGATAAACCAAGTTTTCATAACTAAAAAGCGGGGCAAACAATCGCCCCGCCATATGATTTACTCAACTACAGTCGCTTTATTAATAATAACTGGCTCTAGA
>JALVRY010000251.1 GCA_027024625.1 Thiotrichaceae bacterium | reverse complement strand
GTAATAGATTGAATGGATTGTAAGTTCTTCAGGCTAATTACAGCGGTGCTGTTTGACTGGTTCTTTGTTAAGATTTTTTTGTGATTATCGCTCTGCTTTTTATTAAAAGTCGAACAAGCGCTAATGCTCAGCAAGGTAGCTATAAAAATTATCCCTAAAAAGTTTTTGTTCTTCATATATTGTGGCTTCTAGTTGTTAGAAAGGTGAATACACAATAGCACTTTGAGTGCCTCACTTTATAATATCAATACATTCTCTGCATAATAAGCTGATAGGTTTCTTTACTGAACAGGGTATCTAAGAACTCCCCTGCGCTGGGTGAGAAGTACCAAGCAACAGAAGCACCAATGGCAATAATAATACTAGCAATGGGTTCTTTGAAATCAACCAGTTTTAGCGCTGTACCAAATGAACGCTTAAGCCGATGACCCATAAAATCCACACTGTAAATTTCATCAAGTAGTAAATGTGCAATAAAGCCCAAGAAAATAAACAATGCCAATAACCAGGCAGTAAAATCGGGTTTAGCAAATAAATGATGCGCCAATGCCGCACTTGCAAGAGAAAATAACAACGCAGCATTAATGGAGTGAATCGCTCCACGATGTACACTAAAGCGTTGAAATAACGTCCATAAAGGGAAGCGCACAAATAAATAAATACCTAAACCTGCCCCCCATAATTGAAGAATAGAGGTTTCATTTTTCGCCGAAAATACCCAGAGAAAAGCAAGAAAAATACCAAACAGTGAGAATAAAATTCTGCTTGGATAAGAATAATGTAAATCAATATCAGGCAGTATGCCGCCCACAACACCCGCACAGGCAAGCAACAAGGCATCTTGCGAACTAACAAAACCTACCTGTAAGCAAAGTGTTGCTAGCATCCCTGAACCTACTGCTGATACAGCAAAATGTGTATTAAAATTTGCCATTATTTTCCCCTAATAATCTATGCAGAATACCTTTATGATGACTATATTACTAGAACTCCCATAACGAGTTAAAACAAGGAGAACAAATGCCTACGATTACGCATATTGCCGACTTACAAAAACTCTTTCATCAACGTGTGCCGAAAATGTTTGCTGATTATGTTGATTCTGGATCATGGACAGAAACTACTTATAAAGCAAACGAAAGTGACTTTGATAAAATTAAGTTTAACCAACGTGTTGCAGTTGATATGAGTCACCGCTCTTTGCAAACAACGATGGTTGGTCAAAAAACAACTATGCCTGTTGCACTAGCACCGACAGGATTAACAGGGATGTTTCATGCCGATGGTGAAATGATAGCAGCCAAAGCAGCAGAAAAAATGGGCGTACCGTTTACACTATCCACCATGAGTATTTGCTCGATTGAAGATGTTGCCAGCGTGACCAGCAAGCCTTTCTGGTTTCAGCTTTATGTTATGAAAGATCGGGGCTTTATCGAAAATTTAATTACACGAGCCAAGGCTGCAAACTGTTCGGCATTGATGCTAACCCTAGACTTGCAAATACTCGGACAACGCCATAAAGATATTAAAAATGGTTTGT
>JALVRY010000250.1 GCA_027024625.1 Thiotrichaceae bacterium | reverse complement strand
AGGAATCAAGGCAAAACGTAAACGTGCCGCTTGGGATAAGGAATTTCGCTTAAAGGCTCTTTTTAGCGGCAGTAAATAATTCAATGCGATTGCCCTGCATAAAATGGCTAATACCAGTGCATCAGGGGTATCTTGAGCAAGTAGCAGTTGGCAATCTACGGTGTGCATATCAAGAATATGATAGCGATAATTGAAGTCGCCTGCTTTGAAACGATCAGGCATATTAAGTGCCGCTTTGCCGATATAGACTAGATACTGGTGGATGCGTTCATCGGGGTAAGCCAATTGTATATCGGTGAAATACCGCAGCATCCGCAGTGGCATTTGTTTGTCATTATTATTCTGAATTTCCACATGCAGAATAAATGATTCTTGTGTATTGCGTTGCTTTACACGAGCCACTAAGTCGGCATGACGAAGTTCTATACGTTGTTGTTCCGTACTAAGTAGCTCTACGCTGTCATTGTCAATATCCAAATGCAATAGGATATTGGCAATATCGGTTGCTAGATGCTTGAGGACGTGTTTGCTGATGATGTCTTTCTTTCCCATGCGTGAAAGATAGCAAACAATATTTGCTGTTATCGTAAAATTCGTGACAAATGGTTAGTTTACAAAAAAGGAGCCATCGGCTTGACGACGCAGGGTTATACCAAGAACTTTTAAATAGTTGGTTTAAAATTTACCAAATAAAGGAGTCGTTGACTTAACAACAGTATTTCCCCCAACTTATAGAATGACTGCGTTGTCAAGCCAACGCCTCCTGTTCGTGGGCTGGGTTAGTGCATACTGAAATAGGACGGAAACACACAGTCTTAGGTTTTATTGTTATTTCGTTGGGAGTTTTCCAGAAACAAGTAAGCGACTGAGTGATTCTTGGATATTTGGTCTATCCGAGCCAAAACCTCTATCACCATATGTACCAGCAAAGTCAGAGAATACACAAAAATAATAGGGATATTTTTTAATATTTTTATAAGGAATAGTTAGAGAAACTACCACATGAGTTAAAGCGGTATTACCAGTGATAGTAACTTTACTATGTCCAAATGGATAGTTAATATTCGAACTTTGTGTATATAAAGCACGAGAAATATTAGCATTTATATCACTTATTTTTTTTAATAGTGCATCATAAGCCATGCATGATATATTAATTGTATTATTTTTTTTGCTATAATTTTTTGTTTTAGGGCTACAATAGGAAGATTTTATTCCTAATCCTTTTTTGAAAGTATGGATTGATTTGCACCAAAAATCAAGAGCGCTTTCATTTGATACTTTTATTGTAGATAAATTCTCTACCCTAATAGGAATGGTTATTTCATATCTTGCATCATTTTGGTATGCCATTGCACTAGTAGTAATAAATTCGAAAATAGAAAATATAATTACTAGTTTTAATAATTTAGTTTTATTGCTATTGTTTGATAATAGTTTTTTTATCATAATATGACCTCTATATTATTTAATAAAGTTAATTATTTTCCTATTAGCTTCAATTGATCAGTTTTAAACTTAATAGGAGCACGTTGTCCAATAC
>JALVRY010000249.1 GCA_027024625.1 Thiotrichaceae bacterium | reverse complement strand
ACTAACAACTTTATAGAAATCAATACTTGAATCCAAGGCTGTAGAATCATAGCGTCCAGCAAGAGCAGAGACTTGAAATGCCATATTCTTTTTGATGACCTTGGTTAAGTCTAATTGAGCCATTGCATAGTTGTCTTTTCTTGCATCTTGATCATAGTCACTTTGTTGCCATTTTAGGGCAACTTTTCCAGAAAATTTTGCAATCGACCATTGACGATATTCAAGCCCCACATCAATACTGTCGTAATCACGGTTTTCAACATCAGCATTATTCACCGTATAACGAGTATCTACCGCCCAATAAGGTGTATTTAACTCATGAGGAAAAAAATGTCGTAATGACAAGCCCGTCCGCTGCATTTTATAACTATTGTCCCCCGCTTTATTATGATCCTCTTTCGCATACTTTAGCGAAATGTCAACTCCACTATTGTTATCACTGACATAGCCAAACGTATTCTCTAATTGAAGTCCATTATAACTATTTATTTCAACTGGCTCATTGTCATAATACTTTAACTGTGCAGATGAACGCATCAACCAATGGTCATTTAGCGAGGTTAATTTACTTCCAGAAAGTTTTACCGTTTTGATATCACCCGTACCATCTAAGCTTTTATTATAAATTGCCGAGGCTTGTAAGTTATACCCACCAGATGAACTTAACTCCTGTTTTAGTAAAGCTGCCCCTGTTTCCAAGCCAATACGTTTCACGCTACCGTTATTATCTAAGCTAACATCTGAACCAGAAGGGATTTCTAAGTTATCCGTTTGAGTCAAACCAACTAAAAATACCTGCGAGGTTTTTGCTGATACAGGATTAAATGAGAGCAAAAGCCCCGCTAGAAAAATCACAGAAAATGATAAGTGCGATAAACTGCCCATTACCGACCACCTAATCTATTAGCAGGATTTCCAAATCCACCCATATTATTCATATTTCCAAGCCCATTCATATTGTTTACCGTTTCCATCATATTGATTGATGGATTTGTTACAGAGCCCATACGATTATCTGGAGTAGGTATACTGCCGTTATTATTCATTGCATTCCCATCTGGTAGATTCGACATGTTAGAGATATTACTATTGCCCTGTCTTATCCCCATAACCGGCTGCTCTCCACGCATTTGAAATTGCTCAAATCGTTGCATCATTATCCGCTGTTTTTCTATTGGCATCTTTTCAAATCGGGATTGCACTTTTATCAATTTTTGCCTTTCATGTTTTGATAATGTTTGGAACCTTTCATAGCTCTTTTGCATATCCATACGCTGAGATTGTGACATAGCTTGCCAGCGCTCAAAGCGTTGCCATAATTTATTTTGTTGCTTATCAGATGTCGCTAACCAACTTTTTCCTCGATTAATTAAATCTGCCTTTTGCTGCTTAGATAAGCCCCCCCAATCACTTTTGTATTCACCTAGCAAAGTTTGCATCTCGGGTGATAGCTCATTCCATGATGTGCCTGAAACACCCGCAGCAATTATCGAAGCAGATAAAAGCAAAAGACCAATAACGATTAGTTTTATTTTAATCATAATAAGTCCTCCAACACGGATATCTCATTTCGTATTTCTTCTGCTTTCTCTGATTTTTCAGGTTTGGTTTGTACTTCAGCTTTAACAAACTGTAAAAAAGCTTCAAATTCATCATCTTTAAAGCTCTCCAATAGCGGAAGTTTTTCTAAAAAACCCTTCGGCAATGTTGCGGGGGGAGTATCGCTTGCTAACACTAAGGTGATTATGCCAAGCAGCAGCCAAGGTGATTTTATTAGTATTTTCGGCAAATTGATTTTGTTGAGAAAGCCAAACATAGAAATCCATATTTTCCAATATATCAAGCGGTACATCTGTATCTTTAACCCATGCAGGCATATCAGCCCGAGCCTGCACAATACCCGATGATTTTTGAACATCTTGCTTACCAAGAAAAATTGACAGGGCAACGGCAACAGACAGAACACTTGCCAACGCCATCATCGGTGCAGGTTTCAGAAAAGATGCAATAAGCGAGGGGAAAGTATAAGCACTTTGTTGATTAACCGCTAGTGCTGTCATTTCATGAAGCCGCTTTTGATGCTTAAATGCAAGCTCCTTGGCCTTTTGGTCAAGCTGCTCAGAAAACACTTGAGTAGATTCTTGAGTTACAGCTCTCGCTGTCATTTCTTGCAAAGTCTCTTGGTATTTTTCACCTAGAGCCTGTGTTTTTTCATTCAAATATTGCTCAACGTCTGCTAAATCAAACTCAGAACTTGCCTGAGATATGGCTAATGCCGTCATTTCATCAAGACGCTTTTTATGCTTGCGACGCAATATTTGCTCTTTTTTAGCTAAAAAACCATCAAACTTAGTATGTTGATCATTGTTGTTTTTATTCATCAATCCACTCCTCTAAGTTTGTTCTTAATGATTGCATAGCACGCGATAAGTGTGTCTTCACACTACCTTCCGAACAGCCCATAATTTCCGCTGTTTCAATAACGCTTATCCCCTGCCATTGACGTAATAAATAGGCTTCCTGTTGTCGATCAGGCAAAGCATACAAGGCCTTCTCAAAGTCATTTGCCAAATCCCCAGCAGAATAATGCGACTCGACTGGATTAGCTGCCGTATTATCTTCATGGGTGTGAAGATCATCATCCGTTTTTTCTGAATCATCCCCCGACTTTAACTGTGAAAACGATAAAATCTGCCTCAAACGACTACGACCGCTCTGCTTTCTTTGAAAATCAGTAATGCGTCGCTTTAATATTTTATAAAGCAAATTTAGCCAAGCATCCTCAGTATATTTCTTTGATACTTTTGCAAAACCAATCATCGCATCTTGCAATAAATCCAAGGCATGATTTTCATCTTTAATGCGAAATACAGCAAAGGCAAGCATTTTTGAGCGATGCTGAATCAGGAATCGTTCTAATTGGGCTGTATGGTTATCCGACAAACCGAAGTCCTTGCAGTAAATTGATAAAGTATCTCAAGATTAATATTCATCGTAGCTGTAAGTATATCGAGTGAGAATGGGCTTCGTTGACAATTGAGCTGTATTTCAGTACCCGTTTCACAAATAGAATTAGACAATCATGAATAAAATTTAATTATTGTAAAACAGTTTTACTATGCTAGATTAATAAGGGTAAACCACTCAGGAATATACATTTTTACTTATGCTACGTTTTTTGATCCTTTTCTTCACATTAAATGCTCTTATGCTTCCAGTCTCTGGATACGCAAGTATGCCTATGTCTGAAATGGATTCATCAATGGTCATAGCAAGCACTGATGCTGATTCAGGTGAACCCGTAAAATGCCAAATGATGATGGTAAAGGCATGCCATAATTGCGATATGGGAGGTATGGATACTGACTGTGATTCATCATGTTGCTCTCAATGTGCCAGCCATGTTGCATCAATTCCTAGTCAATTTATTACTGTTTCTTTTCCTGCAATGAGTGGTCAAGTTATCACCAAATTTAAGTATTACTACCTGCATACAACCTCTCCCGAACAGCGTCCACCCCTCGTTTAACTCCTACACGATCACGTGCATTCCTGTGCATAGTAGGAAATTATTCTTTTAGAATTTTATTACTCAATTTTCCAATAAAAGTTCGTTTTCGCTTTTGTTTTAAACAATTTAGAGGCTTTATTGAGTTATTAGAAAAATTAAAAGAAATCGCCTAAACAGCAATCTATCCAATGCCCGTGTATCACAGCCAAAATAATTTTTATAACAATCCTAAATCTGTGATTTCACTGTGCCGTAGTGAAGTCACAGATTCAGGATGATATTTAGGACGATACAAATGAATAACTTACATCCACTCTCAGAAGATTTTGATTCCACACGCCGCCGTTTTGTAACAGGCGTTGCAGCTGGTAGCGCCCTCATGGGCTTAGGCTTATCCCCTTTTGCTTCCGCTAGAGCCGATACCCAAGCTCAAGTGCAACAGCAGAAACTAGGCCCTCAAGAACTCACAGGCAATAATTTTCACCTAACACTAGGTGAGCAACGCATGAACTTTACGGGTAGAAGCCGTATTGCTACAACAATTAACGGTTCTGTCCCTGGTCCTATTTTACGTTGGCGTGAAGGTGATCGTGTCACATTGAAAGTTACCAATAACTTACCTGTTACCAGCTCTATCCACTGGCATGGCATGATTTTACCCAGCAACATGGATGGCGTACCCGGTTTAAGCTATGACGGAATAAAGCCAGGTGCAAGCTATACCTATCAATTTAACGTGCAGCAAAGCGGCACTTATTGGTATCACAGCCATTCTGGATTCCAAGAGCAAACAGGCATGTATGGCTCAATTGTGATTGATCCTAGAACACATGACCCTTATCAATATGATCGTGACTATGTCGTGATGCTCTCAGATTGGAGTGATGAAAATCCAAATAGAATTTATGCCAAATTAAAAAAGAGTAGTGCCTATTATAATTTTAACGAAAGAACAACGGCTGATCTCTTTCGTGAAATTCAAGCAAATGGTGTTGCCAAGACATGGAAAACTCGCAAGATGTGGAATCAAATGCGAATGAGTACAAAAGATTTATCCGATGTCACTGGCTATACCTATACCTATTTGGTCAATGGACAAACACCAGCAGAAAGTTGGAAAGGTTTATTTAAGCGTGGTGAAAAAATCCGGTTACGCTTTATTAATGGCTCTGCCATGACATTCTTCGATGTACGCATTCCAGGTTTGAAAATGACTGTCGTTGCCTCAGACGGACAGAATATTAAACCTGTTTCTGTTGATGAATTCCGCATCGGTGTCGCTGAGACTTATGATGTTATTGTTCAACCTAGCGACGATAGTGCTTATAGCATATTTGCACAGTCCATTGGCCGCTCTGGCTATGCTCGTGGCACACTAACACCTGACCTTTCACTCACTGCAGCAGTACCAAAAATGGATCCTGTTCCGACACTAACACATACGGACATGGGCATGAATATGTCTGCAATGGGGCATGGAGGCATGGATCACGGCGCAATGGGCATGTCTGGCATGAAAGGTTCTGAGTCTTCAGAAATGCAGAATATGGATCACTCTAAAATGAACCATGGCATGTCTAAACAAAACAAAATGAAGAAGCCGATGCAAGCTGATATGAAGGGCATGGATCATTCCAAAATGAACATGGGATCTGGTTCAGATATGTCTTCCATGATGAAACATGCAAAGACAGAATACGGACCGCATGTTGATATGCGAGCAATGGATCCCCAATACCGCTTGAGTGACCCCGGTGTTGGATTACGCAATAACGGTCGACGCGTACTCACCTACTCTGATATTCGCAACCTATACCCAACAAAGGATCGACGCGAACCAAATCGTGAAATTCAGCTACATCTAACAGGCAATATGAGCCGCTATATGTGGTCAATTAATGGCATAAAATATGCCAACTCCCAACCCATTCAACTGAAGTATGGAGAACGTGTTCGTATCACCTTTGTGAATGACACCATGATGAACCACCCCATGCACTTACATGGTATGTGGAGCGAATTAGAAACAGGTGATAACACGCATTTACCTCGAAAACATACCGTTATCGTACAACCTGGTTCAAAAATATCCTATCAAGTGACAGCTGATGCTCGTGGCAACTGGGCATATCACTGCCACCTGCTTTATCACATGGCAGGCATGTTCCGTAAAGTAGTTGTTTCGTAGCTTGATGAAGATTAGGAGAAGGATAATGAAAAATACAATGAAAAAACAAATTGCTGTGGCTCTAGCAGCCCTTTCCATGAGTCAGATTAGTGTTGCTGATATGAATGATGACCCACTTTTAACCAAGTTTATGTTGAATAAATTTGAGGTTCAAAATAATAGCAGTGGAGCTGATCCCCTTGTATGGGAGTCTGAGCTATGGATCGGTAAAGATTTAAATAAACTGTGGATAAAATCAGACGGTGAACGTGTCAGTGGAAAAAATGAAGAGACCGAGACACAGCTACTTTACAGTCGAGCTATTGCTCCTTTTTGGGATGCTCAAATAGGTATCAGACATGACACTTATGAAAATGAAAGTCGTAATTATGGAACAATCGGAATCAAAGGGTTAGCTCCCTACTTCTTTGAAACCGACGCATCTTTGTCGTTTGGCCAAAATGGGCAAACCAAGCTAAATGCCAGTGCAGAATACGAACTCATGTTTACACAACGGCTTATTCTTTCACCTGAGGTTGAACTTAATGCTTACAGCCAAGATGACCCGACAATGGGAGTGGGATCAGGTCTATCTAATATCGAAGCCGGCTTACGATTACGCTATGAAATTAAACGTGAATTTGCACCTTATATTGGCGTGAACTGGAACAAAATGTTTGGCACAACCGCAGATATTGCAACAGGCAACGGTATTGACACATCGGATACCCAGCTTGTTGCGGGCATCCGTGCTTGGTTCTAACACATTCTATGGACTGTATTTTATAGCTGAATCCGTAGCAAAGAAGTCACTGATTCAGCTTATACCATACAGCCCTGTTTTAAGGACATAAACATGAACAATAATGACTGGGTTCGAACACATAAGATCCATCTAGAGAAAATAACAGAATCCGATATTCCAGCTATCAAACAATGTTTAGACACACATTTAGGTGTGCAACAGTTTGGTATCTTAACCAAAAAAAACAGGATATGTGTCAAGTATGATATGTGTCTTGTTGATTATGAAACACTCGTTGAATCTCTGGAAAGTGCTGGATTCACCTATAAACAGGATTGGCTAGGAAAAACAAAAAAGGCGTGGATACGTTTTGTTGATCAAACTGCTCGTAAAAATAGTCAACACAGACCCGTCGCCTGTTGCAACCGCCCACCACATACACATAAAGCAAAGGAAAGCAGATGATGATAATGAAAACATTACTATTAGCCACCTCACTGGTCACATTGACAGCCTGTGGAGAATCAAATAAATCCCAAAGTAGCAACGATACTGGACGTTGGTATAACAGCAGCCAAGTTGCCCAAGGTAAGAGCGTCTTTAAAGCCAATTGTGCTAGCTGTCATGGAGATAAAGCTCAAGGACTTGTCACAAATTGGAAACAACCATTGCCCAATGGTAAATACCCAGCACCTCCTCTCAATGGTAGTGCCCACGCATGGCATCATCCCAAAGCACAGTTACTTCGTAGTATAAATAATGGAGGTATTCCATTAGGTGGAACGATGCCTCCTTTTGCAAAGAAACTCAGTGATGATGAAAAGCTCGCCGCTATTGCTTATTTCCAAAGTTTTTGGCCTGACAGAATTTACCAATCATGGAGTCAACGGAATTAAGGAATGAAAAATGAAACATCTATTATATAAAAATCAAATACTTATAAAATTACGCATGCTATTAAGTTATCTATTGATCCCTGCCTATAGCACCGAACTAATAACAATAAACCAACACCCTTATACTGGAGGAACAAAACATGATTGAAATTATTCCAAACTGGCATCCTATTGTCGTGCATTTCACCATCGCATTATTATCAATGTCAGTGTTATTTTATCTTATACAAGCACTATTACCCGAAAACCACCACTGGCAACCCAGTTTATCCACACTAGCTAAAGCAAATTTATGGATAGGTACAGCATTCGCCATTATTACGGCTATCGCTGGTTGGTTTGCATACAACAGCGTAGCACATGATACGCCATCACATACGGCTATGACAGAACATCGCAATATAGCCCTAGTCACCTTGGCAACTTTCAGCATATTAGCCTTATGGAGTGTTGTTATCCGTAAACAAAAGAAAGCACCGATATTCTTCGTTATCGCCATGCTGATTGCTGGAGGCTTGCTAGCGACAACAGGATGGAAAGGAGCAGAAGCAGTATATCGCTATGGTTTGGGTGTAATGTCTATGCCAAAGTCATCAGGTGAAGGACATGCCCACAAACATGCCGAAGGTGAAGGGCATGGCGACTCTGCCACACCTGCATCACAAGAACAAAGTAGTAGCAGTAATCAACAAGTATCCTCAGAAAACATGCCGCATCAACATGCCGAAGGTACAGGCCATGGAGATACCGCTCAAACACCGACTGGAGTTCAAGCTAGTGATGCACAAGCGGCAACACCCAGCGCCACAGCAGAAAATATGCCACATGAACATGCAGCAGGAAATGCTCACGGCGATACAACAACAAATATTCAAACAACTCCTGAACAAGCACAACACTCTCACGATAGTACATCACATACGCACTAACTACTCGGTAGTGTAAAAATGAGGTGAAACAAAATCACCGACACTCAAAAGAGCGTCGGATTTAAAGAGGTATACGTCATGAAAAGTAAATACTTAACAGTCATTATCGCCACTACTCTACTCAGTGGAATCAGCCTAAGTAGCTATGCAAGCCTACACCAAACGGTGTATGAGAAAACAAGCAATTCACAGCAGAGCTATCGTATTCATTCAGTTGACTCAGGGCGTGTTGCTTTTTCTTCTATTTTCGTGGTGAAGAGGAAAACAGGCTATGTTGTAAGAGGAGATGCTCGTATAAAAACAATGCAACGACGTATTTTAAGACTACCAGGCAGTGTTTCCATTGAATTAAAAAATACAAACGGTGACGTACTGGAAAGTATTAAAGCAAAGTTCCATCGCAAATTTGCCGTATCCAAAGCAGCACACTTTGACGGAACATTAAGAACTATCCCTCCAACGGGTAGCACTATCGTTATCACACATAATCGATAGCAGAACATAATTTTATTTTTCCACAAACAAAAAGGAGGTGAGCCACTGACAAAAATTTACTAAAACCCAGGCAGGTCTTTGCATAGGAAAGCGGAAAAACTATCCCTCAGTTCTCCACACCCTGACCTATGCAGAGGCCTCACCATTAGGTTCTCAAAGCTTGAGAGCTATAATTTAAAAGAAAGCTCTATTTACTTAAAGTCAAATAGATTCAATAGAGTACCCTTTGAAAAATAAAAATTTAACAAGGTAAAATAACAAATGAAAATCAATTATATTCTTTCGATTACACTTATCGGGGCAAGCCTCTCTTTTGGTAATATCTATGCAAATGAAGGTCACGACCAACTCTG
The DNA here is from genome assembly GCA_027024625.1 of Thiotrichaceae bacterium. Lineage (GTDB taxonomy): Bacteria > Pseudomonadota > Gammaproteobacteria > Thiotrichales > Thiotrichaceae > S015-18. Next base: position 5,415 of record JALVRY010000249.1, on the reverse strand, counting down.
GCGGTGTACAAAAAAAACCTTTCACCCTTAATTTAAAGTGGAATATCGCTCCGTCGAATAGCACTGGATTAAGTGCAGAGAATGCAACTTACGAAACCACCAACCAATCCTACAGTAGTAACTTTATTTCAGCGAATTGGGCTTATAAGCCTAACTCAACGAAAACAAGCCGATTGCTTCGCTAAAACCATTCTAACTTCAAATAATTGTTTCTCAGATTTTTAATCTTACTTTCCTTGACCTAGGTGTAGAACACAGGTCTTAAACTAAGCTCATCAATTAAAAAAAGTAGATGAGGCTTAGCAATGACACTTTCAAGAAGACAATTTATTCAAACTCTGGGTATCAGTACCGCGGGTTTACTCCTTCCTACATTGAACGGAAGTCTCTTAGCAAAAGAGCCGTACGCAGCGACTGACACTTTTATTGTTCCACCACTGGATTATGGTCAACGAAATGGTAATCACGTTACTTTTAACCTAAATCTACAACGTGGAAAAAGCCATATTTTACCGGGTTTTACCACGCCAACACTCGGTATCAACAGCAACTATCTAGGCCCTGTGCTACGAGCCAAGCGGGGAGACACCGTTAGTATTAATGTCCAAAATAATATTGGAGAAGAGTCCACATTACATTGGCATGGCTTTACCTTACCCGCAACAATGGATGGCGGCCCTCACCAACGTATCGCCAATGGCTCTACATGGAATGCTAAATTTCAGATACGCCAACCTGCATCGACGCTGTGGTATCACTCACACGAATTTCATAAAACAGGTGAACAAGTTTATAAAGGCATGGCAGGACTCTTTTATGTTGATGATGAAACATCGGATCAACTAGCTATCCCTAGTGATTATGGCATTGATGATTTACCCGTTGTTATTCAAGACCGAGCTTTTACCGCAGATGGTGAATTTCGCTACGCCAGTATGATGCCAGAAAAAATGCATGGCATGCACGGCGACACCATTTTAGTCAACGGCGTCATCACACCAACCTTGCAAGCCCGTAAAACATTATTACGTTTACGCTTACTTAATGGCTCGAATGCCAGAATTTACAATCTCGGTTTTAATGATAACCGCTCTTTCTACCATATCGCGGGAGACTGCAGTTTCTTAGCATCACCAGTGAGTATGAATCGTCTCATACTCGCCCCAGGGGAACGTGCCGAAGTTTTGGTTGATGTATCTGATCGCAAACGAATCACACTAAAAAGCTATAAAGGTGCAATTAAAAGCTCAGGTTCTGGAATGATGGGCATGATGATGGGACGCATGGGATTTGATCGTGAATTCGATATTATGCAGATTGATGCAAGACAAGCAGAAACCTCACCCTACGCTATTCCAAGATCATTAATTCGCCCCATTCGACTTAACCCAAATGAAGCCGTGCGAACCCGCCCCATGGAAATGAGTATGGGCATGATGGGAATGGGTGGCATGGGAATGATGGGCGGCATGATGCGGGGTCGTCGCGGAGGAAACGGGGGCGGAGGCTTTACCATTAATGGACAATCAATGGATATAAATCGCATTGACTTTAGCGTACAGCGTAACACCTCAGAAATATGGGAGGTAAGTAATACTTCACCTTTGCCTCATCCATTTCATGTTCACAATACACAGTTTCAAATTCTAGGACGTAATGGAAAAGCTGCTAAAGCCCATGAGTCAGGCTTAAACGACACCGTATTAGTAAACCCTAATGAGGTAGTAAGAATTCTTGTTCCATTTCGTTATTACTCTGATAGCAAAAGACCCTATATGTATCACTGCCACAACTTAGAGCATGAAGATCAGGGCATGATGGGACAGTTTACCGTCGTATGATTACGGTAATTTATTTATAAACATAAGGAGAAGATTATGACATTAAATATCAACAAGTTTGCCATTTCTACCGCTATTGCTTTTTCAATACTTTGGATTATTTGCAGTGCATTTGTTGCAGTAATACCGAACCCTTCAATGGCATTAACGGGAACAATGGTACATGCAGATTTATCAGCCATGACTTGGTCACTGACTTGGAGCAGCTTTATTATCGGCTTAGCTGGCTGGGCAATTATTGGTGGAATCACTGCTTGGTTAATTGCGTTTTTTTATAATCGATAAAGTAAAACATCCACATCCCTTTCAGAATCATTCAAAAAGGGATGTGGAAAATCTACCAGTTTATATCGATAGATTCGCTACTTTAACGACCAAAGAAACCACCAAATCGATTCCAAGGGTTAAATAATTTTTCTCATTGTCATCATTTCTTGGGTGTGAACTACCACGCTTAATAGAAACTCTCGCCCTTGCTGTCGCTGTACCACCTTTTCCATCACTGATGGTATAAGTGAAAGTATCCCAACCTCGACGATTACCTGCGGTATAAACTATTTGGTTATCTTCGATGCTAACGCTACCCTTTCGTCATGACATAAAAATTATAAATAAAGCTTATTAGGTCATCAATAAAATAATATGAATGGATGAATATTAGCTTTTCGCAAAAATGTACACTTTTCTATAGCTGTAACTTGACCTGAGTGCTAGACATAAGTTTTACACTCAACTCATATTTACAAAATCCAATACGAGACCTTTGCACGAAAGATCTAACGAATAAAAAAGGCTTGAATTCCCCCTATTCGGCTTAAAAATCAGCCAATAGCTCGGCTATTACCTTCATTTTTAAGCAAAATGGGGAAAATTACGCTCTTTTTTCTTTAGTTATCCTTTCATGCAAAGGTCTCAATACAAATAACTTAAAGAGGAAAACACATGTACAGCTTTTCAACCCAACTCAAAAATAGTTTTGCTGCTGCTGAGCAACAAGTCACAGAGGCACTCAAAGCCGAAGGTTTTGGTGTATTAACAGAAATTGACGTACAAGCCACACTTAAAAAGAAGCTAGGCATAGAAAAACGCCCCTACAAAATATTAGGCGCTTGTAATCCTGTATTGGCTAATCAAGCTTTAGATTCTGAACCTAATATTGGTTTGTTATTACCCTGTAATGTCGTCGTAAGAGAAGAGGAAAATGGTGTAATCACCGTTGCATTTATGAATCCCTCTGCCGTATTGACTTTAGTTGATCGCGATGATATTGCCACATCAGCTAATCAAGTCAGAGATAAGTTACTACGTGTTCAAGCATCACTTAAGCAAGATAGATAAGGAGAAATATCATGTATGAAGGTCATTGGTTTGGTGGAGGTTTTATGTGGGTATTCTGGATTGTGCTAATTGTCCTTATATTATGGGGGGCAAGAGCATATACAGGTCGAAATGATTCAACTCAACAACAATCTGCATTAGATATTCTGAAAGCACGTTATGCTCGTGGTGAAATTACGCAAAAGGAATATGAGACAACAAAACGAGACTTATTATCATGATGACAGTCGCAGAACTGGCCAAAAGAAGTGGAGCAACCCCTGATGCCGTACGTTATTACACGCGTATGGGCTTGCTCCGACCCGATAGAAATCCTGAGAATGGATACCGTCTTTATCAATTCAAAGAAATCAATTGGCTGAAATTCATTCGCCAAGCAAAATCTCTTGGATTCACATTAAATGAAATACAAAGAATTATGCAAAGTCGGGAGGAGGGACATATCCCCTGCCCCGATGTAAGAAATATACTGCAAAATCGTATCGTCGAAAACCGCCAACATTTAAAAGAATTAATCGCCTTACAAGATAGAATGGAAAAAGCCCTACTACAATGGGCAGATATGCCAGATGCAACACAGAATGAACAGTCTGTTTGTCCATTGATTGAATCTGTCATTAGCCCTGATGAATAGCAAATAAGTAGGAGTGCATAATTAATTTAACAAAATTTGCGAAGGATATTTTTTGATATTCATTCATTATCGAAGAAGCATAGCCATGCTACGCGATTGAGAAAATAGCTTGAATAGCGGAAAATAGACCAGTAAATTGTTAAATTAATTATGCACTCCTACTTAATATATTGAGTCCAGTGCTCACGTATAATATGTCAGCCATTTTGAGATACGTCGAAGGGTATTTTGAAAATCATTATGTTTTACCGGCTTCAATAAATAGGTTGATGCGCCAGCTAATATTCCTTCTACTTCATCCAAGGGGCTTGTTTTGCCACTTAGCATAATGACAGGTGTTTTTTTGTAATTCTTTTTCTTGCGTAGTTTTTTGCAAACTTCATAACCATTAATATCTGGCATAATAATATCCAGAAAGACGAGGTCGTACTGTCTCCCCTCAATTTTCTTTAATGCCTCTTCACCACAGGCGGCATAATCTGCTGATATTGATGTTTCCCGTAGCTCAATTTCCAACTGTTTTCTTATTGCCATACTGTCATCTACGACAAGGGCATGAAAACTTCCTTCTTTTTTATTTGTATTATTACTAGGGCTTGATCCATTCGCCTTTACATTTGATCTATCTGCAGATGCAGGGGGGATTTGAATATTTATGGAGTCTGCTGTTTTACACTGTTTTCTGCTCTCACTCATTGCACGCATGACGCGAGTAATAAGTAGCGGACGCTTAATTGTATAGTCCCCCACAGTACAATCATCTTTATCTGTTACTGTAATTAATATTTGCGATTTCTTTTGCTTCCTAGCCGATGTAATTGACTCATCATCATCATTCACAATCAACATCTGTGCCATCTCTGCGGTGCACTTGTGAAACTTTTCCCCTTTCTTTTCTACAAACGCTATTACTCTATCAAAGACAGCTAAGTCTTTAACAGATAGGCCAAAAAAGGAAATTCCTATACTGTTTGTATGATTCATAATTGTTATCCAGCCTTTTTAACAAGAGGTTTTGTATTACTTTTATCAAAAAAATGATCCACCGTTCGTTTTAATGTTCCGCTATCAACAGGCTTTGTTAAATATTCACTTACACCTGCTTGTGATGCCAGCTGACGATGCTTTGAGGTGCTACGAGAGGTAATCATGATAATGGGTATGTTTTGCGTTTCATGCCAAGCACGTAAAGATTCAACCATTTCTAAGCCATTCATATTTGGCATTTCCAGATCGGTGATAATGAGCTTATATTTTGTATTTTCTATCTGCTTTAGAGCATCAATACCATCAACAGCCGTGTCAACCTCGTGATCTAGAGCTTTGAGCATGAGGCTAAGAGCTTTTCGGTTGCTTAGTGAATCATCAACAACGAGTATTTTATTGCTACTGTGATTTACCTCTCTATCAGTCGCTAATTTGACAGAAGATATGTCTAAGTTCTTACCAATTTCTTGTAGTAACTCAAAAATATTAATAACGGGAGCTACGACCCCATTTGGAAGTAAGCAAACGCCATTGACTCCTACCACATCTGTCATCCATGGTTTTAATGTTTTTAGAGTCACTTCTTGGGGTTTTAAAACTTCATCAATATATAAG
>JALVRY010000248.1:692-1545 GCA_027024625.1 Thiotrichaceae bacterium | reverse complement strand
CAAAATGGGTAGCAAAGTGCTGGCGGATGTCCATATTCAAGTTAACTCCTACCTCACTGTATCTGAAGGGCATTATATTGCGGAAGGCGTTGTTAATAAAACAAGCAAAGCATTCCCAGAAATGAGTGATATAACGGTACATATCGACCCTGAAAATGATGAAATATCAAAGCCTCATGGCAATACTCCTAGCCGAAATAAACTAATGCAGCAACTCTATCCACATTTACAAGAGAGTGGGTTAACAGACATTATTCACAATATCGTGTTGCATTATTTAGATGGCAAAATTGAAATAGAAATTTACCTTGAGGCGGAAGGCGATGAGAAAAAAATGGCTGCTTTAGTGGAACGCTGCGAAAGCTATGGCGTAGTGAGGAAAATGACACTGTATCGCCTCGTTAACTTGTAGCCAACGCTAAGAAACTGCTTAACTGCTTGTGTGCATCTTTATAAAGCTTGAAAAGCTCTCACATTTCATTTTCTCAATCATCATCTTGGAAACTACTCGTCATTTTTTGTTCCCTTATAAAATACGTGAAAGCACAATAATTATATTTTCGCTTACTTGCCAGTTTGCTATTAAATCTAACAAAAAGCTTTACTGCCTCGTAAAGCCCCTAAAAAAAGTTAATAGCCGCTATCACTTTATACTAGTATAAGCAATTTTGATGTTTTAAACTGCGGTTATTTTATAGGCGTAACCTTAGTAGGTCTTTTATCATGCCATCTGATATTACCGTACAAGACATTATTGCGCTGTGCCTTTTTTTTATTACTTGGTACAGTATTTCTTGGCTAGGCAAACACTATAAGTCTAAAGAAAAAATCACGCTTAACAGTATTTCTAAAG
>JALVRY010000248.1:0-682 GCA_027024625.1 Thiotrichaceae bacterium | reverse complement strand
GATGTCGCTCTACTGGGTAATTTAATGCGTAATGTTTCCTTCTTCGCCTCGACTAGTTTACTGGTACTTATCAGTTTAATAGCAGTGTTTGGTGCAGTTGAAGAGGCGATTAGTATAACCTTAGATATTCCCTACGCACAGCACGTATCACCTGCCTTTTGGAAGTTGAAACTTCTACTGCTAATTTCAATTTTTGCCTATGTATTTTTTAAATTAGTTTGGTCAATACGCCAGTTTAACTCAACCGCTTTTATGGTCGGCGCAGCGCCTGATGTATTTGATAGTGAAAGTGAATTATTTACTTATGCAAACAGTCTTGGCATTGTGATAAACCGTGCTCACCGCCATTTTATTGAAGGAATGCGAGGATTTGAGTATGCCTTAGCCGTGCTTACATGGTTTATTCATCCGACGCTTTTTATGCTTGCTATTGTGGTGGTATCCTCAGTCATTTATCGCCGTGAATTTGCTTCGCGAACGATGAAGGCAATGGTGGATGAATAAACTTCACTCCCTATTAATCATCTAATGAGGCTTACTTAACAGATTAGAAAGCCCCTGCAAATCCTGAATGCGTAGTATCCCCGCCGCTTGTTTGAGCTTTAAGCTATTTAAGAGAAAATCATAACGCGCATTATTATAGTCCCGCTGTGCGCGGAAGGTTTCGCGCAAGGATAATAAA
>JALVRY010000247.1 GCA_027024625.1 Thiotrichaceae bacterium | reverse complement strand
GTATTCAGGCAATCCATACAACCACGCTCGGTCATTATTTCACCAGACAAAGACCTGTTTGCTGCCTGGTTATTATTTTTATCAGATATAAAAGTATCCGAGACTCAACTGCTTGATACGGATAAATCCCAGTTAAAACAAAAACTCTCTGAGCAGGCGTATAAAATTACCCAGGAAGGTGAAACCGAGCCAGCCTTTACGGGTAAATATTATCAAAACACCGAGTCAGGCATTTATCACTGTGTTTGTTGTGAGTCACCCCTGTTTAGCTCGGATGAAAAATATGATTCAGGCAGTGGCTGGCCAAGTTTCTGGCAGCCAGTCAGCGAAGATGCGGTGGTAGAGTTAACCGATACCAGCCATGGTATGACACGAGTCGAGATACGTTGTGCAAAGTGTGATGCGCACCTGGGTCATGTTTTCCCCGATGGCCCACAACCGACGGGCTTACGTTATTGTATTAACTCTGGCGCACTGGATTTTACAAAACAATGAGCAAATTTCTCTGGGTGTTCTATTTATTACTCACTTTTTTAATTACATTGCCTATGGGTTGGTGGCTTCTGGCGAAGGCTGATTTTGCCTATCCTGTTTTGTATGAGCCGATAGGGGTCGCAGAGCATATTGAACGATATGCCCCGAAAAATAATCAAAACAAACCAGACTTTGAATTAACCAGTAAAGAAGATCGACTGAAGTTATTTCATCAGGTCGTAGTCTCAATCCATCATCAGGGAAAAGGTCTGGCTGAAATCAGTTACCAGAACAAAAACAGGCAAACCGTGCCTCTGTTTACCTCTGCTGAGGTCATTCACCTGCAGGATGTTGCCAACTTACTGGATAAATTAAAACCCTTGCTTATTGGCTTGGTGATTTTGTGGTTGTCTGCCAGCTTGATTCTGTTTTTGAAAAAGATTCGTTTTCCGGGGCCGAAACAGTGGTTAATCAGCACTGCCTTAATTGCTGCAATAGTGGTGATAATTTTAGCCCTGGGCCCAGAAAAAATATTCAATCAACTGCATGTCTGGGTGTTTCCTGGTAATCATCAGTGGTTTTTTTATTATGAGGAATCTTTAATGAGTACCATGATGAAAGCTCCTGATTTATTTGGTTTTATTGCTGCGATTTGGGGTGTGTTATCGATTTTTCTTACTTTTGTCTTGCTGTTTTTAATGCATCAGTTTTCAGGCAATAAGCGGGCTAAGTAATGATGAAGGAGTTAAAAAAGGGTGCTCTGGTTTATTACAAAAGTAAAGCCGCTATTGTTGAAGCTGTGACTGATAAAATTGAAATTCTGTTTTATAAAACAAGCAAGCGTGTTCGTGAAAAGGACATTAAACTGCTTCATCCTGGGCCATTGAGTGATGTGTCTTTGCTGGATATGGATGTTCCTGAAACACTTAACACTCTGGATGAGACTTTAGAGTTACTCCAAGATGAGTCGGTCTCGCTGGCAGATTTGGCTGAGCTTTTATACGCTGAGTTTACCCCACAAAGTGCCTGGTCTAGCTGGATGCTGGTGATGGATGGTTTGTACTTTTCTCTGG
>JALVRY010000246.1 GCA_027024625.1 Thiotrichaceae bacterium | reverse complement strand
CATCAAAATTACGGCTATAATTTGTGCTATAAATTTTTTCTTTGGTGTTAATTCACGAAAATCATCAAGAATACCAACAATGATTAACAAACCAGCACCCGCTAAGAAACTACGATAATCTCTCAGTGAGATATTTAGGGTCAAAATCGAGAACGCAAAGCCTAGATACATAGCAATTCCACCAACTAATGGCACACTACCTAAATGCTGTTTGCGATGATTAGGCTGATCAACCAGACCCAATCGAATAGCGAGAGGGCGCAAAACCCAAATAAAAAAAACAGTGAGTCCGAAAGCAACGAATACGCTGAGAAATATTGCTTCAAACTGCTCTAAAAATTCCTGAAAGCGAACAGACATGCTGTTTCCTAAGCTAATTGATAAGTTTTAATAGTTTCTTCTATCACGATACGTTCATCCAAAAGTTCTTCTACTTTTTTTCTCCCTGCTTGCCCCATATTCTCCCGCAAGCTGGGCGATTCTATCAGTGTTTCGATATAAGTTACCAGCTGACTCTCATTCTTAATTGGAACTAAGTACCCATTTTCACCGTGTGTGACAATTTCACGACAACCAGGGGCATCCGTTGTAACAATTGGTAAAGCAAAGGCAGCAGCCTCAATCAAAATACGAGGCAAACCCTCACGATAACTTGGTAAAACCACAATATCTGCTGTTTTTAATAACTCACCGACTTGATCTACATGTCCCAATAATTGGACTACACCCGATTCTTTCCACTCAGCAACCTCTCCATTTGTAATACTACTCGGGTTTCCAGAATCCGGTTCTCCTGCCAGTAAAAACGTTACCTCTTGCTTATTTTTCTTAATTTGTTCTGCTGCTGCCACATATTCTCTTACTCCTTTATCGATAAGCAAACGTGTTGCCATTAATACAGTGAGAGAGTCCTTTGCTTTTTGTTTCATTTCAGGAGAAAAAAGTGAGGTATTAACACCTGATCCACGAATTAATAAAAGAGCTTTATCTTTAACCAAGCCACTTTTTTTAAGAAATGTATAATCATCACTATTCTGGACAATCACTTTGCTGTACCGATTATTCAGTAAAAACTTCATTACTAGCCAAACTACAGGTTTTAAAATCCGAGCTTTTATTGATTTTGCTGTAAAAATATAACCAAGCCCTGTAATTGCATTAATTTTTACTTTTGCAGAAGAGAACAAAGCGGCAACCATGCCATACATCACACACTTCAAAGTAAAATGATGCACAACATCCGGACGTTCTTTTCGATAAATTTGAATCAATCGAAATAATACAAGTAGCTCTTTTAAAGGATTTAAACTCTGACGTTCCATATTGAGTGCTTGCCAACTAAAACCTTGCTGTTGCAGCTTTTCCACATATTTCCCTGACGGAGAAACTAACACCACCTCATGCCCTTCTGATTGAACTGCGCTGATTAGAGAACGCCGAAAATTGTAGAGATACCAATCTGTATTAGCAAAAAATAAAACTTTCATTTAATGATGATATTCCTCATACCAAGCTTGAAACATCAGAATATTCCATAAATGATATTTCCAATTTCTCTTGCCAAAACAATGTTCTTCCCATTTTTTACGCACCGTACCCACATGAAAAAAACCTTCGGAAGCAAGTCGTTCAGCATTAAGTAAAGACTCTGCCCAATCTCTCAATTCCCCTCGCAACCAGCTATCAATCGGCACACTAAACCCCATCTTTGGGCGATCTACAAGTTCACGTGGTATATGTTTATAAAGCACTTGATGCAGCAACCATTTTCCTTTCTGATCTTTATACTTCAATGATGTTGGCACTTGCCATGCATACTCAACAATCCTGTGATCCAATAAAGGCACACGAGTTTCCAAACTTTCTGCCATTGATGCTCTATCGACTTTAACCAATATATCGTCTGATAGGTAGTTCGTTTGATCCACCAGCATCATTGATTCGAAAAAAGATAAGCCATCGACGCAAGTATCATCCCAAAAATATTCTGGCGATGATTTCCCATGAATCACCACATTCTCAGCTTGTTTATAGGTGGACAACATTTTTTGATAATAAGCCTCTCTCGACTTAGCATCCAAAATTTCTGCTACTTTCTTGATTTTATCACTGACTGCTCCTGCTTTGCCGTGTTGTGCAAACCACCTCTTAGACAACAGGAAAAGTACATCTAAGGAAGCATTGGGTAAAGCCAGTAGTATCTTTGATGCGATTGCACGTAACGGGAAAGGCAACGAACGAATTTTAGACCACGATGATTCCGTCAGTTGATAACGACCATAGCCACCAAAAAGCTCATCTCCCCCATCACCAGAAAGACATACAGTGACACTTTGCTTGGCTAGCTGTGAAATAAGGTAGGTTGGTATTTGAGAAAAGTCTGAAAATGGCTCATCGTACATTTGTGGCAACTTATCAACAACAGCTAATGTATCCCGTGGGTTGATATAGAGTTCAGTATGATCAGTCCCTAGATAATCTGCCACCTTTTTAGCATAAACCGCCTCATTATGCGTTTTTTCATGAAAGCCTATAGTGAAGGTACTGATAGGACGCTCACTACATTTTTGCATATGGGCCGCAATAATCGATGAATCCACACCTCCTGATAGAAATGCACCGACAGGAACATCGGCAAGCATTTTTTCTTCAACAGATAAACTAATAAGATGATCCAGACCATCTATTGCATGGTCTGAGCGTGACTTATCCATGTATTTACGATTCTTTACTATCCCTTTAAGGCTCCAATAGTTCGTGCAAGATGTAACATTAATTTCATTATCATCCAATGAAACTTCAATAAAAGTACCTGCTTCTAACTTATATATGCCTTTGTAAATGGAGCGTGGTGTAGGCACATAATTAAACTGGACATATAAAGACAGTGAGTCCCTATCAATTTCACCTTGCCAATCTGGGTGTACTTGGAAGGCCTTTAGTTCAGAACCGAAGAAAAAGACATCACCAAGTAGACCATAATACAGCGGCTTTTCACCCATACGATCTCTAGCGAGATGTAATTTCCGTTTGCGGACATCCCATAAGGCGAAGGCGAACATGCCACGAATTTTAGCTAATGTTGAACTAAGCCCCCATGACTCTATCGCAGCCAGTAGAATTTCGGTATCAGACCCTCCAGAAAAACTGCAACCCTCCTTATGTAATTGTTTTTTTAGCTCAAGAAAATTATATATTTCACCGTTATAGGCAATGACATATCGCCCAGATGCAGAGAGCATCGGTTGGTGTCCATTGGGGGAAAGATCAAGAATAGACAAACGCTGATGTGAGACAGCAAAGGGGCAATGTGGATCCACCCATATACCCGAATCATCCGGCCCACGATGATTCAAACGCTTTCCCATCGCACGAACTGTCTGAGAAATAGTATTTCTATCTATTTCTTTTTTCTGAAGAAAGCCAGCAAAGCCACACATACGCTAAGCCAACTCACTGCACTGCTTATACAAAGCTTCATACTGCTTTGCCACTGCATTAATAGAGTAGTTTTCCATTATTCTTTTTCTTGCCTTGTTCCCCATGAGTTTAAGCTCAGCTTCTCCTAAGGATAACATCGCGAGTACCGATTGACTCAAAGCGACACTATCTTGTGCAGGAACAACCGCTCCATAATCACCCACTATATTTCTCGAATCACCTACATCTGTCACAACACAGGGGACTTCACAGGCCATTGCTTCACCAATAACGTTCGGAAATGCCTCGGTTGTTGAGGGGTTTACCAATAAGGTAAACGCAGGAATAATCTTGTTTACTTCATGCTGTATACCCATTAAGTGAAATCGTTCGGGGCAATTCGTGCTAGCTATCCAAGCATTTAACTCATCATTATGGCAATCAACAGACTTACCAATCAATACAAAGTGCACATTAGCTGACTGTTCCGCTATTTTCTTTGCCGCCTCAACAAAATATTTGTATCCCTTTGCTTTGTGATAACGGGCAACCACACCGATTAATTGCTGGTCTTGTGATAAAGACAATGTATCGAGTAAGGTTTGTCGAGCTGTAGTGCTTGGCTGATAAACTGTTAAATCAAAACCATTTGGAATAAGACGTAGTTTCGATTTTGAATATCCAAGTTTTTGATGCTGAGCCAAACTTTCTGCTGAATTAAAAATAATTTTACTGGGTAGTGCGGATAAAAACCACCCTCCCCTAATTAAGAGACGCGTCATCTTTTTTTCAGAAGACATATCATGGAGAGAGTGCCTAATATTCCAAATTACAGGGATATGTAAAAATAGATTAGCTAATGTTGTGGCTATATTAGCGTGATACATCCAACTTTGTACAATATCTGGCTCCAAATCACGTAACAATGTAATTAGATGCTTAAAGCCAGATAAAGATAACGCCCCTGACTTAAGCTCTAAGGTATAAACATCAATACCAAGCTTTTCAAGCTTTTCCCCATATACACCACGATCTTTCAGAGAAATGACAATATTCTCAACCTTAGAGTTATTAGTCGCCACCAACAATTTATAGAGCATAGTTTCAGCACCACCAACCCATAAATCACCAATAACATGGACAACTTTGTGTCGTACTGCTTGTTTATCAGGGTAATGCATTATTCTAATAGCTAGTTATTTTGACGCAGATAGTAATGCATCTATTTTATCTTGGAAGTAGTGAATAACATACTTAGAACCAACAAGGGATAGGTGAGCCTTGTCACTATAAATCAGCCGCCCTTTGTCATCAACATTTCGACAATACGAGTCATCACACAAAGCATCAAAAGGATCAAGGAATAGATAATCACCTGTACGTATCGCATTTTCTTTCAGCAATCGATTGAATTTCTCAAGAAAGTAAGCATCCTTTCTATTTCTATAAAGCTTTGATTTTACATCAGGTGAGTCACCTGATAACAAGAAACTAGGACGCAATAAGTTATGTAAAACTCCCACATCAACACCCGACCGAGGAACATCTCCAATAATTATTATGCTATGCCCCTCTACCATATTTTTTAACGCATGAATGCCTGTAATTAAATCATTAGGTGTTACTTTCTCATTCAAGCTCCCATTTTTTCTTATAATAGCTGCTTTTGAAAGCTGAGCAACCCAACTATGTGACATAATAATAACAGCATTAGGACTTTCATCTAACGCTTTTAGACCTGCATTTAATTGTCCCGCACAAACTTTGTTCCAATCTACATTCGTACCTACTCTGGTAAACTTTGGCAAATGCAAACATGATGTACTAGCAGCAACAAAAACAGATAGTCTTCGTTTCCTTGCATAAAAGGTATCAATGCCTGCCGCATAGTGTTTTCCATGACTATCGCCTATGAGTATTAGATCATAAGGTTTTCCCCCACTCATTACCCCTGTTGATGGATAGCCTTTTCCACCATAATTATTCTTATGAAAATCAGCACTGTGTTTAATTTGTTCCCAAAATTCTGGAGAAAGTTGATAAGCTGGAATACGCCATCGCCACCCATCTTTCGAAAGAATATTCGAAGCAAGACCAACAAATAATAACAATAAAAATACTACTGATAAAATAAATGCCTTATCGGTAACTATGCCACTATTTTCCACACCTCGTTTTTTTCTAAAAGGTGTTTCTATAAACTTGAACATTAAGAATGCCATCAATAAAGAAAGGGCTAAAATTATAGCTTTCTCCACAAGAGTCAATTCTTCGAATGTCCAGTATTCCCAGTAAACAATTATTGGCCAATGGATCAAATACAGTGAATAGCTAATCAGGCCAGTCATGACTAATAGCTTATTAGATAATAAGCGACCCACGAGTTTTGTTTCGCCAGAAAGAATAATTAAAGCAGCACCAGCACAAGGAATTAATGCATTATATGATGGAAAAATTATATCCTTTGAAAAGAAGAAAATGGAATAAGCTATCAAACCTCCTCCTAGTAACGAAAGCAGCTCTTTAATACTCTGCCTAAATTCTACTTTTCTCAAAGAAACAAGAGCACCACCAATCGAGAACTCAAAAACACGAAATGGCAACAAATAAAATATATTTTCCTCACCATTGAGAAAAGCATCACCCATCCAATCAAAGTAACGTGTTCCACTAGCAAAAATATTATTCCCTATCAAGCTAAGAGCAGCAGATAATATCAAAACTGTTAAAAACCCTTTTTTAGAGAAATAACGCAGTGCTACAAACAAAACAAATGGCCAGATTAAATAATATTGCTCTTCAACGCCTAACGACCATGTATGTAATAGAGGTTTAACTAATGATTCTGAATCAAAGTACCCTGCTTCACTCCAGAAAAGAATATTAGATACACTACCAATAGCCGCGATAAGAGATTTAGCATATAGTTCCAAATGGGGTGGCGATAGTAGCAATATTGCAAAAATTAAAGTAACAAGAAATGTAAAAATTAAGGATGGGAGTAATCTACGTGCTCTTCGAATATAAAATCTCTTAAAGTCAAATGTACCCGTTAACAAGCACTCATCGTATATAAGTTTTGTAATTAGATATCCACTAATCACAAAAAATATATCAACACCTACAAATCCACCTTTAAATGAGGAAAAGCTCAGATGAAAGAAGATAACACTTAAAACAGCAATAGCTCTAAGTCCATCAATTTCTGGATAATAGTTGTTTTTCTTAAGTACCTTCATTTAAATTAAGTTCCTAAACATATTATCTTTTATTTTTCTGTAAACGACTATTAACAATATAAGCCAAAACACTCGACGATAACGCCACAAGTAAAATCTCAACGGGAAGCCTATAGCGAATTGAGCCAATTGTTACCATATGTAGGAGCGTATAATAAGCAATAAAAAAGCAAATAATAGACAATCTTTTATAATCTTTTCTAAAAATCCAAATGGATAAAATCGATAAAAGCAGAACAGGTAAAAAACCAAATAAAGTAATTACTTTATATTTCATTTCGTGAAAGTCAGATGAATTTGGCCAAATATTCCAAAATCGGAAAAAACGTTTCATAGACAACGTTATGAATCTGTCTAAGTTAGAGCTAATAAACTCTACCGCTTTCACCTTTTTCCATTTATCCTGTTCGAACTCATCTAAGCCACTAGGTAGCTCTGCTAAATATTCCTCTGAATCAGAGAAGCTTCCCGATACTCCTCCAGTATTATTCCATGGATTATTCCCCTCCCATAATACCTGACCCGATCCACTAGTTAGCAAAGAAAAATGATTAGTTGTGACTAGATTTCTGACTCCCCAAGGTAGAATAATAAGCACAAAAAATAATATAAAAATCATAATTTCCCTAGTTCCACAACGTTTCGTAATGTATTGCCACACAAGTACGACAGGAAAGAAATAAATGAGAGTAGGACGTGTTAAATGTAATAAGCCCGCAGTAATACCAGCCTTTCTGCAGAAAGGATCGCCAATTTTTAACAATTGTAGAAAAAATAGAACAATAAATAACAGAAATATTGTTTCAGATAATATCAGTGATGAGAAATATATAAAGTAAGGGTAAAAAGCTGTGATAGCAGCAGTAATAGGTGCTGTGTACTTTGAGGGATATATTTGATGAGCAAGGTCAGATAGGTAGTAAATAGTGGCAGAGGAAACAATGGCTAGTGATATTTTTACAATTAAAACTGAAGAGCCACTCACAAAAGAAACTAATGCAACATAAACTCCCGTTAACGGCATATCATGGGCAAACTTCCCCTTTGCTTCCAAAGAAAAATTATCAATCAGTGAAGTAGCTTCCTGCCAGAATCGTTTTTCATCAGGCCAAACGATATCAGGGTTAAAGAAAATTATATACAGACTACGTAGAATAAAGCCAAGTAGACAAAAGTAGATGACTAGACGTTTATCCATTTAGATCAGACTTATTTTTTTTATAATAATCAAGTATGCGTAATTCTATCTGCTCTCTATGTTGTTTTACGGATGTATCTAATATCAAACCAATACTTAATAGCAACATTGCCATAATTTCTAACGACGCAGCTAATACCGCTAACGGTAATTTATACACATAGTGGTATTGAAAGTATTCAATAACTGGAAATATACCAAATACAAAACCCATAAGAGCTGCAAATAGTGCTAATAATCCAAAAAAATGTAGTGGTTTATAGTTTTTAAAGAAGAAAGCAATCGTTTTGATGATTTTAAAACCATCTGAAAATGTATTTAGCTTAGATTCACTACCAGCTGGTCTTTCTTTATAATTAATTGGAATTTCAATAAGATCAATTTTCTTATCCAAAGTATGAAGGGTCAACTCTGTTTCTATTTCAAAACCATCACTCATTACTGGAAAGTTACTGACAAAGAACCGGCTAAACACCCTGTAACCACTTAATATATCTTTACAATCAGTACGATACTGTTTATTTATCAACCAACGAATTAAACGGTTACCAAAACCATGAAAACGTCTTGTGTTCTCACGATCATAAGCCTTTGAAGACAACCTGTCACCAACCACCATATCAGCTTTACCCGATAAAACAGGTTCTAATAAGCTATGCACATCTTTTGGGAAATAGGTGTCATCACCATCAATCATGATATACACATCTGCATCAATACGACGAAACATTGCTCGAACAACATTTCCTTTACCACGTTGTTTTACTTGATAAACAATCGCACCTGCTTTCTCGGCTTCATTTATAGTGGCATCTGTGGAATTATTATCGAAAACATAAACCTTTGCCTCAGGCAACTCTTCTCGAAAATCTTCAACTAATTTTCGAATAGTTAATTCTTCGTTCAAGCAAGGTATAAGTACCGCAACATTTTTTTTATGCATTATTCACAACTAATCATTTAAAAATAAAACTAGATTAAATAGCTATTAGGTTAAATACTTACCACGGGAAATCTTTATTAATTTATTGAATTGGTAAATTAATAGAGATGCCCTACAGATTTCAAACAAACTTCAGTATTCTCAACAAGCTTTTCAACTGTGAAGTTCCCGACAACTCGTTCCCTTGCACATAACATCAGCTTATCCTTACTATTTTCTATATACTCTAACATTTCAGTAATAGCATCAGTAAGCGCTATACTATCGTGAGGTGGCACAACAATACCACATTCACCAACTAGGAAAGCTGAATCGCCTACATTCGTTACCACACAAGGAATACCACAAGACATGGCTTCAGCTATGACATTTGGGAAACCTTCAGTTAATGAAGGGGAAACCAAAACATCAAAGGCATTATAGTATCTAGCAATATCATCTCTTGAAGGTATCCAAAGGAAATTATTTGATATACCCAGTTCAACAACCTTATCCTTTAGTTGTAAAGAGAAATTGTCATTTCCATTGCCAATTGCAACTGCAAAAAACTTATCTGACCTTGCAATTAAATACGACATTGCGTCAATAAATATAGGGTAACCCTTCATGGGATCTAAGCGTCCAACACAACCTATAAGCGTACTATCATCAGAAATACCCAACTTCTGTCGTATTTTTATGCGATCTTCATTTCGTGGTGAAAACTTTTCTATATTAATACCATTATGCACAACCTGTACTTTTTCACGTGGAAAACCATTTAGACACGCATATTCACGACCCGCATTTGAATTTGCTATAACCAAGTCTGCATACCGAGACAAAAAGCATTCTAATCGATAAAATAAGCGAGCAAGCCAGTCGTATTTAGATAAATCCATATTTGAAGCCCTAACACCCCAAACAACTTTAGATTTTGGATGGAAGACTCGTGCTAATAATGTTAAACAATTAGGTACAACAGTATATCCATGAACAATATCTGGCTGATTTTTTTTAATCAATCTACGTAGTGAGAAGAAAAATGAAACGATATCCCACCTTCCCTTTTTCTCCATAAGAAGAACAGATACTCCATTCTCATCAAGTTCTTTTTGCAAAGCTCCATTGGCATAAAATACGGCAACGGATACATCATGCCCTTTCTTTTTTAAGCCGATAGCTAAATTAACCAGTTGCCGTTCAGCTCCTCCATAGTTTAATGAACGAATTATAAAAAGAATTTTCATATGCTACTGATGAACACTTGCCAAAATATATCCAGCTCGCTTTTTCCATGTGTATTTTGCAAGAAATGTTGTGAAAGCATTATCACCGAGACATTGTCTCAATGAGCTATCTGATAATTTATCTATAGCACTTTTCCACAGATTAATACCATCAGGAGGTACTACAGGCAAATCAGAGGCAATAATAGGTTTCCGGTAAGACATATATTCAAACATTTTTAATGGAGAAGTAAAATCAGAAATATTCTTTGATTTACCTCCTTTAGCCCCATAAGCTGATACATATTTCT
This sequence comes from Thiotrichaceae bacterium, assembly GCA_027024625.1. GTDB lineage: Bacteria > Pseudomonadota > Gammaproteobacteria > Thiotrichales > Thiotrichaceae > S015-18. The sequence continues at coordinate 4,226 of JALVRY010000246.1, read as the reverse complement.
GGTTTGGTAATAAGCAGACATCAATATTTTGAATATAATTAGGAAGCTTATTTTGTTTGATAAAACCATAAAAAAAGATATTATCACTAGCAATTTCTGACTTCCAATATCTAATATCCTTTTCAAGCCCACCTATTACATGAAAATTCACATTTGGTAACAAAGGAGCAACTGCCATAATGACTTCTACTCCCTTCCCCTTATAAAGATGACCAACATAACCGACATTTAATCGGTTCAAATCACCTCGCAAAGGATTTGAAGACGATACATTCGAGGGTATATCAGCTGCATCATGGGCAACTAATGTATTAGAATGATTCAAATTTTTATATTTAGAGAAATAGGCTTCTTGTAACGCTTTTGAGATAACAACCAATTTAGTAAATTTAGGTAATCGTATAAACAATTTGAACAACTGCTTTTCTAAATGACTGCGCCACACAGGGGCATGTGATTCGTAAATTGTCTGCCTACCTAGCAATGCAGATACTGTACAGCCCAACAAATCACGCCCATAAACAAGATCAACTGATTTAAATAATAATTTTCGAGCAATTGCTCCTATTAAAACAAAGGATGAAAAAAGATACCGCAGGCGACTTTCTTTCGTTTCAAGAGCACGTATCCACAAAATTGAAAAATTGTTTTTGACTGCATAATAGCGATAAATACCTCCAATATCTTTCTGAATATTCTCCTTTTCTGATATTGCATAGAGAGTTACATCATGCCCATTATCAGCCAATGCTTGGCACATTTTCATCACATGTAGACTATTGGCAGTGCGAGATGGAAGAAGCACTTTTGCTATATATACAATTTTCACTATTTTGAGCTAAGTCCAAACTTCTCTTTAAACGAAAATTTCAGGAGGTCAACTAGGTAGAAAGGGTAAATCAATATATCGCTAAGGCGTGTCGCCTTTCTCTTTTTGTAAAAATATCGAATTAACTTTAATGTTATCGGAGACAAATATTTTCCTTCGACATCTGCTTTTGTAAAAGTAGCATTATAGTCTTTCAACTTACCAAATAAATCATATTTCTCTTCTTCCCAAACTATCTTTGAAGAATCTTCACCAAGTACATTAGCTATATCAGAAATAACTTTCTTCGTATTGGGTAGAAATAACGAATCACAATCTAAATGCAAGCCTTCACAATCTTTTATTTTATTTTCATAATCCATATAACGATTATATTCCCAGCGAAATATAAACAAGAGTCTCTTACTTAAATTAGGATTTACAAACCGCTGTGATGCCAATGATTCAATCCAGCCACCAAATTCTCGGTGCATATGAATTAGTATCAGCTCCCCAAACTCTTCTCGATAGGAAGTAATTAATTTCTCACAGTCATCTTTATGAAAATCAACAGATAGCTCAACATGTTGCCCTGCTATATGCTTTGATTTTTTATATTGAGTTGATGCTGAAAACGCCTCTTTGTAGTCATTATATAATTCCGACATTTTCGAATAGCTTTTTTTATTCAGTGTACTAAGCAAATTATAGGCTTTATCTTTATCCAGTAGTGCTTGTGGCTTATCTGAATCTCGGTCTAGCATATTAACACCACCCGTTGCCACTGCTTCTGAAAATGTCTTAAATTGTTGAGAATAATTATCTTTTATAAATTCCATGCCGTTATCTGGATTCAAAAAATAATCATGCACTCCAATATCTCTAATTGGAATATTAAGGTACCCAAATTTATCAACAATTGCAGATACAACAGAACTTGCCATAGGACCAGTAGAATTAACTAGAACAATTTTCATTTATTATTTACAGACCTAATTGCTTTCTTTGAAAAAACAGAAGGCATCTTCTTCCACTTGTTTAACCTGAATATCTTCAAACCTTTTTAAGCGCTTCTGATAATCATTAAGGAGCTTGTTAACTTCTTCTATGTGTACGCCTGGGTTTTTTTGTTTTCGATAAGCATAACTAAACTGATTATCACCTGTTACATCGCGTAGCCTTCGCTTTGCTTGCCTTGCTGTAACACGCATTTTCTTAATAAAATTATAGTGCGGTATTTCATATGCGATTTCTGGAAGATCCAAGCCATCTATTCCATCCAAGACTAAATCACAGGAAAATTTTCCCTCTTTTTTTTCAATATGTCGTTTATACAAACTAAGCTTTTCAGCCTCTCTTCCCAAGCCAGTCGTCTTAATATTAGCTTTAACTAAAGCTAATACATCCTCAATAGTATTAGCCTGCTGACTTAGTGGATTAGGTATATTTTGATCAAAGTCAGCATCTGTATAAGGTGTATAGGCAACAGTTGGTTTATTTCTTGCAAATGCTTCAACTCCCGTAGAACAGCTGTTATGTATCAGTACTTTTGAAGCCATTATCCACGGGGATATTGTTCCCTCATATATTACCTTGATATTACTCGGCCAAGATTTTAATTTTTTCTGCCAGAATTTATTATCATCACCTGGATGAGGGCGTAAAATTACAGTGCGATCAGGGTTATCTTCTGCAACAGCAGGAATCATTTCAATAAATTTATCAAACACTTTTTGGTGAAAATGCAATGCCGCTTTAAAATGTTCAATTTCATCATCTGTTTTTATAAAGCCATTTTGTTTAAATTGCTTCAAGTAAAAATCAGAGCCATTAGCATTGATAACCATAGCGAAATTCGATGGAATTAAAATAAAATCACCAAAACGTTTATTTAAGTCATTAACTCGTTCTTGGTAAAGAAAATCCATTTCTTTTCGCCACATATCAGTCGTTGGGGCTCCTGTTATGGCCAATTTATGGGGTATATCAAATGCCCCATTAATCATAGAATACTGCTCATGCCCCCACGTACAAATTAGCGAGGATAAATCAACAGTTTCTTGTGATATTCGAATTCTAAGCCATCTTGCTTCTGTCTGGTAAACCAATCCTTCAATATCTAAGCTTGCTAGCTTATTTCCTAGTACATTAACTTGTGTTTCAAAATTAGGCTTTTTATTTGGAGATATACATTTATCAAAATAAACCCCTTTAGGGTATTTCCCATCGGTATTAAAGCCATTACGTCCTAGAAATACCCCATAACCACGTTCAGCAGCAGTACAAGCAAGCAATACTCGAGATTCAAACTCTCTAACTTTTATCTCCATTGGTAGTAGTAACCAACGACGAGGAGAAACAGTTTTTTTATTCATAATTAAACAGCGTGATGATTATCTAAGCCAGAAATTGCCGCTCGACCCATTGCTAAAATAGCTTCCCGAGCACTTCCACCAATATGAGGGGTAACGAGAAAATTAGGTAATTCTAATAATTCTTGATCTTGCGGTGGTTCAACAGCAAAAACATCTAATGCAGCAGCAGCAAGTCGTCCTGTCTTTAGCATTATTTTAAGAGCCTCTTCATCCACGAGTTCACCACGAGCTGCATTAATCAGTATTGATTCTGGCTTCATTAAGGCTAGGCGATCCGCTGATAGGATATTACGAGTAGAATCGTCCAGCGGTGTATGAATAGTCACTATATCCGATTGTTCTAACAATATCTCAATAGAAACTGGTGTAATTCCATGCTCTTTATAAAAAGCAGAATAATCCTGAATATCATTCACTAATATTGTGCAACCAAAAGCCTGTAGTAATGGAACTAAATCTTTGCCAATAAAGCCACAGCCTATAATTCCCACCGTACGTCCAGACAGATACCCTCCCATGTGCTGTCGCCATGTACCAGCTAATACTTCACGTTGTGCCGCTGGGACATGGCGTAATAGAGCAATTGCAAAAGAAATAACTAGTTCTGATACAGAACGACGATTGACGCCACCCGTCCAACCTAATTCTTTTCCATATTTCCGCATTGCCTCCATATCTATCATATCAAGTCCAACGCCGTATTTTCCAACCACTTTCAGATCAGGTAATGATGACAAAACCATTTCATCCAGACGCTCCAAGGCTGTAATTGCTTTATTATGACCTGATAAAAACTTAACCAAGCTATCACCATTAAGACTTAAACCTTCATCATTAAAAGTAACATTTGCATATTTTTGCAGTAATTCTTCACGCAAAATAGGATTGCTCGAAAATGAACGTGAACATACGGCTACTTTATCGATTTTATTCATGAGTTAATTACTATTAAAACTTATCTTTCCGTTTGAAGCTTCAACATTTAAAGCTCCCTGAACCTCACCTGCGATCATAGAAATTTTGCCACCAGCACCTTCCACAAT
>JALVRY010000245.1:3491-5045 GCA_027024625.1 Thiotrichaceae bacterium | reverse complement strand
TGGTATACCATAATGTTTATTAAAGAGTTTTAAATAATGCCAATATATGACTACCAATGTTCTAGCTGCGAACACAAGCTAGAAGCCATTCAAAAAATCAGTGATGCACCACTTACAACTTGCCCTGTATGCGGAAAAGAAACTTTATCTAAGTGTGTAACAGCTCCTTCTTTTCGTTTAGGAGGTAATGGTTGGTATGAAACAGATTTTAAAACCAACAATAAGAAAAACTTAAGCGAATCTGACAGTAAAGAAACAACACCCAAGAAAAGCGAAGGCGCATCTTGCTGTGCAGCAGGTAGCTGCAAATAGTGGCTAAAATAGGTTCTATTAGGAAGTATATTTTAACAGGTTTACTTATATGGATTCCTCTTGGAGTCACCATATTGGTTATCAAGCTGCTAATTGACCTGTTAGATCGCACGCTAATTTTACTTCCACCACCACTTAGACCAGAGGCCTTACTCGGTTTTTCAATTCCTGGCTTGGGTATCATTATTAGTGCTGCAGTTCTTATTAGCACAGGGTATCTTCTTATTCGTTTTGCTGATAAGAAGCTGGTTGAACTGGGCGAAAAATGGCTGGCTCGTATTCCTCTTGTGCGGAGCATCTACTCTGCCAGTAAGCAAGTGACAGAAACTATTTTAAATTCAGATAAGAACGCCTTTAGAAATGTTTACCTGATCGAATACCCACGCAAAGGAATCTGGACATTTTGCTTTGAAACAGGTGATGCCATTGAAGAGGCCAATGATTACACTAAAGAAGAACTCTTAACAGTATTTGTACCAACTACCCCTAACCCCACATCAGGCTTTATCATGTTGATTCCTAAGCATGAAGCTAAACAAATGGATATAGAAGTGGAAGATGCGCTAAAGTTAATCGTTTCACTTGGCGTTTTAACTCCTCCTACTGCAACTGAAAAAGCCAACTTAAAGACTCTAAAAAACGAGGAAAAAAGTGCTTAAAGCAACTTTTTCTATCAATAAGTTACCTAATTTAATTATAATTTTTCTTAGCTTTATCCTTTTTATTCCCCAAGTCTTCGCAAAAAATCAGCTTTATCATCATGCATCGCCCTATCTTGCGATGCATGGCAATGATCCTGTTAACTGGATGGAATGGAGCCAAGAAGCTCTGGAAAAAGCAAAAAAAGAACACAAACTAATCTTTGTCTCTATTGGTGGCTATTACGCTTGCTTGCCACTGGTGTCACGTTATGCACCGAGAAAGTTATTCAAACCCTGAAATTGCAAAAATACTCAACGATAATTATGTTGCCATAAAAGTTGATCGTGAGTTAAACCCTGTACTCGACAAAAGGCTTATTAACTTTGTCCAAGCAACAACGGGTTCAGCAGGCTGGCCTCTAAACGTTTTATCACACCCGATGGTATCCGCTAGTTGGAGCAACATACATTCCAAAACCACAGTTTGCGGTTGCTCTCAATCGCTTACAACAACAGTGGGCTGAAAAACCACAGCAATTACAAACTGATGCAAAAGAAATGAATGCTAAATTATCAGCATCACTTCTGGCTTCTGATAACT
>JALVRY010000245.1:0-3481 GCA_027024625.1 Thiotrichaceae bacterium | reverse complement strand
GTACTAGCAGAAGCCAAAGAAGAAATAATGAACTACTTAAGAAAGTCAAAATAGAACCGAATAGCAGAATAATTACCATCTACCACCCGAGCCTGTAAATATAACTGTGTAAACGCCCACACGTTTAAAGGAAGTTTTCCAGTCTTTTTCATGAAGAATCATAAACTAATACCTCTGGCACAAAAAAGCATATTAGCCAAAATAGTCAAGCATTTATCCGACAAGCCATGTAACAAACCAATAAGCTACAAGGTGGATTTAGCCATGTGCGGCAATTCCCTTCTGCCTCTCAGCTCCTAGCTCTATTGACATTAAATAAAAGTAATAAAAACAAAGCAGTCGATGAGTTTCTTCAATTAACACTTGATAATATGCAAAGCAAAGGGTCACATGATGAAATTTCTGGAGGCTTTTTTCGTTACGTAGGAGAGCATATTAAAGATGGATCAACGCCCTCTTCTGAGTCTTTATTGATAGAAGCCACACGGCTTGCCGATACATCGCAGTGGGATAGAAAAAGTAATCTAGTTCTCACAAACTCTACAAAAGATGTTGAAAACTCACCGTTTTCTTATGCTTATCTCATAGCTATTTCAAAATAGCAGATAGAGAACACCTCTATCTACTATTATTTGCAACATTAGAATGAGAAAGCTGCTCCAACGTATAGCACATCAACATCGGTATCCACGGTTTTAATTGTATTGTTACCTACATCAAATGGTTGAGCGCTTTCACCTACATTGTAATGACGATCCCATCCCACACGGATAGCCGCATTGTGGCTAACGTCAAACTCCAAACCAACACCTAAAAGAGGATCAGTTCCACTGGATTTAACTGAACGATCAGTAAAAATAGCAGAATCTGGCGTACGGTCGTATTTAATTTCACTGTGCCAATTAGAAATACCTAACTTACCAAAAGCAGAAACTTTTGAGTGACCCAAACGATGTTTACCTATACCGGTCAATGATAAAGCTTGTGTATCTTGTTTGAGTGTTCCTGTTGAGAAGGGTTGTTGATAGTTATAATTTGCAGTATCACCCAAGTCTGTATAAGCCAATTCAACCGCAAAATGATTAGTGATCTGATAACCTGCAAAAATTGAAGCGGCTGTGTCTGACGAATCAGCAGAGCAAGTATATGCTGCTGTTAAACATAAATCAGGGTTGTAAAAAATATCGTTATCATTGGTATTATTATCAGTAACACCTAGACTTCCACCAACATACCATTCGCCAACTTCAGTGCCTGCAAAAGCAGAACTAACACTTAGCAAAAGAGCAGTGCTTGATAAAATTGAAAGAGTTTTAATTTTCATGATCATATCCTTATTGATTATAATTAAACGTGTCCACACACTTAACTATAGAATATGATCTTTATCCCGCTGAAACAGCCGATAAACGGTTATCTGACATAGATTATTGGCAGATAAACAACAGAGTTTCGAATTTACCACAGTGTAAATTCAATTTAAATCTGAGAACTTATCCGAGGATATGAGTCATCGTGAGGGAAAGCTAGCCATATTCAGCTTTTCCGCAGTAGGCTCATCACTATTCTTGGACAAACTCTTCTAGCATCACTCATAATTAATCTACATACTCATCATAATAGCACTGCATCACCGTTCTTACATGGCTGGGGTAATCCAGTCTTTCCATCTCCGACATGCCTTGAGTAAAAAAGCCTTTGGCATCATCGGGAAAATTTTCCAATAATACTTTAAAGGCAGAGTCCATTAACTCTGGTGTATGGGTTCTAGTCGCAATAATCCCATAGTTCAAGTTCAGTAAACGCCAAGGATCGCTTGAATTTAATGAGGTGACAGGAACTTTTAAGTCTGCATCGACGGATTGGATAATAAAAGCGGTTGCTTCATAAAGTGACTCTAATGCCACTTTATCATGATATGTATTTGCCATTACTGCAATAGCATTAACCGTAAAATCAATCTGTTTGATTGTTGCATTATGACGAGCTAACCAATAAGCAAATCCAATAGCTACCTCATTAAACAGTTGCTGCTGATCCGATTGTTGAGCTTTGTAGAATAAACTACGCAATAAACTCATTCCTAGCTCACCAATTTCAGTATAGTCTTCTGAATTCAAGCTAGTATCTTTACTTTCTAAAATATTAACTAAATTTGCCATCGAAGCAATCACCTCATCCTCCAAGGGACTTTCTGGAGATTGCAAAGATTCAAGTAATGTTTTGCAATCGGTGATAAGTTTTTCAGTATTTGAAAAATCAGGAATAGCGTATTTAAGACTCATGGCAGTATCACTAAAAAATAAAGACCTCGCAGTATATCATGCTATACAAGTAACAGCTCTGAAGGATATTCTCCGATCAGGGCGATCGCATTGAATTTCTCTTGACTTTATAAATACCAATAAAATCTAGTACTTAAAATTTATTGATTTTTAAATTCAAGCTAGCTTATAGAAAGTTGCTATTTTCTATAATTCTAAGTGTTTGATATTAAATAACTTAAAATTCAATGCGATTGCCCTGATTCTCCGATTATGATCATGCCGTGGTTTTCTCACCTCCTATCATCCTAGCTTTTAGACAAAATCCTACCCATGTGAAAAAGGCTATACCGAAAAAATCCGCTGTCAGATCTAATAAATCAAAGGTGCGATGTGCATTACCCATTTGCGTAATTTCTTCCAAGACTACAAAGCTCAATACCCAAATAGATCCTACGGGAATATTCAACTTCCATAATTTGCTCATTCGATATTGCAAACTCAAGTTTATAACCAAAGCTAAACATCCCATTAAAAAGAAATGCCCTACTTTATCTCCATAGGGTATGCCCTTAATAACATGAAATATTGCATTACCTCCGCCCATATCCGCCAGATAAATCATCCAAATAATAAACAAAACATAGGCAACAGAAAGACCATAGATTTTTTTCATTGATTAATCTCCAAATTTGAAATGCTTGAAACTACGATTGATGTGTCAGAATTTTTATTGATATGAGAGGCAAAGCTTGCTAAGGCCATGAAGACAAAAATAATAGAAGCAATTCGCAAAACAAATTGGGAGCGTTTAAATTTTGCTAATTCTAGCCACCAACAATCTTGCTGAATACTTTTGGGAACAGTCCAACAAATCATGTCTTTAAAAGGATGTGGCTTGCGGGGTTTTTGATAAACCCAGAGAAACCAAAGCATTACAATCACAAGCTCAGGTGCTAGAGCAATTATCTCCATGAAACCGCCGTCAGCATCAAAAAAGATTCGCAATATGCTCCCTAATAAACCAAGACCAAATAGCAAACCCAATGTAACAGCAGACTGTAATACATTAGGTCTCGCCACTGCCATTAATCCTGCTAGCGTAATCCCTGACAAAATCAATGTATTAACACCCGTTCCCGGTAGATCAAAGGGCAAACAAAAGATGAATAGAATCATCAACCACTCTGGAGCGAGTGGTCGCTTTCTATATCGCA
>JALVRY010000244.1:13628-14630 GCA_027024625.1 Thiotrichaceae bacterium | reverse complement strand
GTGTTGGGGGAAATTTAGCTTGTAGTAAGTATTAAAAAGCCCGTTGGGAATAGGTTGTTTTGGTTAAATTAAATCTTTGTATTGTTTCAAGAAAGTAACAGTGCGGGGTAATTGTTGCCTAAGTAGTATGGCAAGAAAATCATCAATCTCAATAGTTGGCTTTTTAAGTGCTTGTCTTTGTTCTTTTGCCGCTAAGATCACAAGCTGGGGGTGTAAATCAATCAAGTGGCTTATAAATTCATCTGGGTGTTGTGTCCATATATCAAACTCGATTAAATAATCTTTAGGGAAGTCCTTGAGATTAAACGTCACAATAACCTCAGCTTGACCTTTAATTGCAGCGGCTAAAACGTGGCGATCATTTTTATCAGGTAAGCTTAGTCTTTTAATGAGTGGTTCATAGCCATACACCAAAGAATCAGGGATTGCCTTATCCATCAATGCTGCTGTTTTTTCTATTCTTTTTCGTTGCAGATTTTCACGTTTGATTAGCAGGTTTTCTATCCATTCATGGTGTATGTCTTGTGTCCATCTTGCTCTGAATATCCCCTTTTGAGCGAGTCGTATAAGTAAATCACGTAAGGGGGTAGGGAATAAAACACAAGCATCATAAATAACAGTAAAGTTTGATGCTGCCATTTTAGTATCCATACCCCTGCTCTTGAGCTTCTGCGGCTAAATCATCCATTGCTTGTTTGCTTCCTTTGTCCTGCTTTTCTTTATAGTCAATTAAATCTTGAAATAAGACTTTGCGTCTAACGCCTACTTTTCTGTAAGGCAATTCCTCATTTTCTAATAACTTTACAAAGTAGGGGCGAGAAACATTCAAGATATTAGCGGCTTCTTGGGTGGTCAGTTCTTTATGAAATGGTACTAATGACACTGCCTCACCTTTAGACATTGCTGCTAATATTTCAACAAGTAAATGAATGGCTTTTACAGGGACTTTTACATCAATGTCACCATCAATTAGGCGTAAACATGCCGCATCCCCTTTTCCGA